>NZ_FMYP01000185.1 GCF_900096565.1 Williamwhitmania taraxaci | reverse complement strand
GTGCTCCAGAAAGGAGGTGTTCCAGCCGCACCTTCCGGTACGGCTACCTTGTTACGACTTAGCCCCAGTCACCAGCTCTACCCTAGGCCGCTCCTTGCGGTTACGGACTTCAGGTCTTTCCGGCTCCCATGGCTTGACGGGCGGTGTGTACAAGGCCCGGGAACGTATTCACCGCGCCGTGGCTGATGCGCGATTACTAGCGAATCCAGCTTCACGGAGTCGAGTTGCAGACTCCGATCCGAACTGAGACCGGCTTTGGAGATTCGCATCCTGTCACCAGGTAGCTGCCCTCTGTACCGGCCATTGTAACACGTGTGTCGCCCCGGACGTAAGGGCCGTGCTGATTTGACGTCATCCCCACCTTCCTCACAGCTTACGCTGGCAGTTTCGGCAGAGTTCCCGGCTTGACCCGCTGGCAACTACCGATAGGGGTTGCGCTCGTTATGGCACTTAAGCCGACACCTCACGGCACGAGCTGACGACAACCATGCAGCACCTCGCCGACCGCCATTGCTGGCTATGAAGTTTCCCCCATATTCGCTCGGCGTTCTAGCCCGGGTAAGGTTCCTCGCGTATCATCGAATTAAACCACATGTTCCTCCGCTTGTGCGGGCCCCCGTCAATTCCTTTGAGTTTCAGCCTTGCGGCCGTACTCCCCAGGTGGATCACTTATCGCTTTCGCTTGGCCGCTGGCTGTGTATCGCCAACAGCGAGTGATCATCGTTTACGGCGTGGACTACCAGGGTATCTAATCCTGTTTGATCCCCACGCTTTCGTGCCTCAGCGTCAGTGTGGGCTTGGCAAGCTGCCTACGCAATCGGCGTTCTGTGCGATATCTATGCATTTCACCGCTACACCGCACATTCCGCCTGCCTCAACCCAACTCAAGCTCCCCAGTATCAACGGCAGGTTGCAGGTTGAGCCTGCACATTTCACCGCTGACTGAGGGAGCCGCCTACGCACCCTTTAAACCCAGTAAATCCGGATAACGCTCGGATCCTCCGTATTACCGCGGCTGCTGGCACGGAGTTAGCCGATCCTTATTCCTGCGGTACCGTCACACCCCGATCGCGTCGGGGCCGTTCTTCCCGCAGAAAAGCAGTTTACAACCCGTAGGGCCGTCTTCCTGCACGCGGCATGGCTGGTTCAGGCTCTCGCCCATTGACCAATATTCCTCACTGCTGCCTCCCGTAGGAGTCTGGTCCGTGTCTCAGTACCAGTGTGGGGGTTCAGCCTCTCAGCTCCCCTAGCCATCGTAGCCTTGGTGGGCCGTTACCCCGCCAACAAGCTAATGGCACGCATGCCCATCCCCGTCCGTAACCTTTACCTCCCTTCCGATGCCGGAGGGGAGAACTATGGGGCGTTAATCCGCCTTTCGACGGGCTATTCCCCAGACGGGGGCAGGTTGCATACGCGTTACTCACCCGTGCGCCGGTCGCCGACAGGTATTGCTACCCTCGCTGCCCCTCGACTTGCATGTGTTAGGCCTGCCGCTAGCGTTCATCCTGAGCCAGGATCAAACTCTTCATAGTAAAAAGTTTTCCTGTTGTATTATTTGTTCTTTA
>NZ_FMYP01000184.1 GCF_900096565.1 Williamwhitmania taraxaci | reverse complement strand
AAACTTTTAAAGAGCATTTAAGAGTTGAGTTCAAAAAAAACAGTAGTTTTGAATACTAGGAAAATTACCAGACAAAGTTTAATTTACACTCCCCAGAATGTTGAGCAAAGTTGCTCTAACTCCACAGATATTGTTCATGAAATTTTTTCTTTGTTAAAGGAGGAGCGTAAAAAGTAAGAAAATCTATTTTATCAGCTTCCCCGCTAGTAAGCGATTGCATCCCCGCTACCGCCAAATTGCATCTGGTGGTTTGTAATATTAAAAAAGGTAAGCTTGTTTAGCATTAAAGTCCCTAACAAAAGCCGCTATTACTTTTAGTATGGTTTCTTTTTCCTCTTCGGGTAGGTTTTGTACTTCAAGAATGAGTTTTTTAATTGGCTTAATTTTTCTGAAGTATATTAGCAGCTTTAAGTACTAAATCATGTGGAATAACATCAAAATTTAATGCTTTGTTCTGCTCGTCCATTCTGTTCCAATCATCAATGAAGATATAACGGGTCATATTGGGTTTGTCTGCTTGTTTTGATAGGTCCCCTTTGGTTCTTACAGCTACTAAGTATTTGTTTTGTACAAGATGGTAGTATCCATAGGCAAGTGCATTTATTTTGTCCTTTGTAAGCCCAAGGTTTTTCCAGTCTCCCAAGTAATAAAATATAGAGCCGGTTTCATTGTTTTCAATACTTTTTTGAAACACTCCTGTTGTTACTAAGGCTAAGAAAAAGGTAACGGCTTCTTTTTTATTTAGTTTCTCTTCGTTTATCGGCATCATATAGTTTTATACGATTGTTGAGTTTTGTAATCACGTATAACAGCATTAACAAGGAAGTACAATTTATCTTTGGTGTCAGGTTCTAACGCTTCAATATCTTCAATGATTTGCAGCGTTTTTTTATTGTACTGGGCGTTTTGTCCTTCGCCAACCAGATAATCTAGATAAAACGGTCGAAGTTGTGCCACCCATTTCGGTTCAAGTTGTGCCAGGCGTTTCGGTCGAAGTTGTGCCACTTTTTTAGGTGCATTTA
>NZ_FMYP01000183.1 GCF_900096565.1 Williamwhitmania taraxaci | reverse complement strand
GACAGGGCGGTGCTACCCTTGTAAAGCACCAGTGGGATTGTCTATTCTCCTCCGGTGTGGTCATTGGAATGTTTGAGAAGGAGGAGGATGGGGCGTATATTGCACAAATTGCTCAATGCCTTGGTGGTGCTGCTATAGATTTTGCACTATACTATAGTGTTACGTGGGTTAGTATGTTTTTTGATGATGCCATAACCACCGCTCCAAATTTTACTGATTTTAGCATAGTTACTAATTACAAGGATTTTAGTTGGAAAGAAGCGGGTGTATCTGCTAGTATCTCTTGTGCCGCAGCGGTTATACCTGCATTTTCTTCAGGTGAAAATGTAAAGAAACTTGCTGTTGGAATGGCTGCTTTTGCTGGTGCCGCAGAAGGAATGACTACTGAACTAGCAAAACAGTACGATATTACTTCTGCACGATTAACGAAAGAAGGCAAAGCGAATGGAATTTCAGATGTATTACTAGAGATAAGTTGGACACCTGTATTGGCAAATGCAGGTATTAGTGGTGCAATTACCGGGTTTAGTGCTTATGTTGTAACAAAGCCTCAATATGCCGTTTTAGTTGCTAAACTTAAGCGTAGACTTAATGTTACAGGCAACAAGTTTACATCAGAATTGACAGCCTATGTCAATAAAAGACTTGGGAAGTCAGTTAGTGGGGCGGGGAGTGACCTATTATCCTTTGTAAATAAAACACTTACGCAGAAACTTGACGACATAAAAGGGATTTGGAGTACAAAATATCCAATACAAGAAATGCTTGAGGGTAGAAGTTTCTTTGAGGATATTATGGGGCAATACCGATATTTGAAATCATCAGGTTGGTCGCACACAGGAGATATATCAGAATTTTTTAAGGGAGTAGATTTTTATAAGGGTACGACACAAGGAGCAAATATTTTTGCTGAAACTGCGGTATCAATGAAAACAACCATTACTACTAATGTAGATAATTGGTTGACTTCTGCTCCAATGAAAAAGAATCACTACTGTCCGACTAAACTCTAAATATTCATTTATTGCCTCTGCATCCCAATAAA
>NZ_FMYP01000182.1 GCF_900096565.1 Williamwhitmania taraxaci | reverse complement strand
AAATGCACCTAAAAAAGTGGCACAACTTCGACCGAAACGCCTGGCACAACTTGAACCGAAATGGGTGGCACAACTTCGACCGTTTTATCTACATCACAACGGAATTGATTTTTCTACGAATAATTCCTCTTAACAAAAACTATAGTTTATGATGAATGATGTAGACTTACCGAGGGAATTTACAAGTATAATTGGAGCCGAAAAAGTGGACTTTTCGGTAAAAACTAGTCGCTCTAAATCAATAAAAGAATCTTTTAGCCTTATTCGTTGGGGAGTTGGACTGACAGGATTTGTTGGACTTATTGGGTTCGTAGTTTTGCAACCGCTTTTTCAAACTACGGACTTAAACGCTGAAATAAGTAATATTCCTAAAGCTACGTTCTTCGATATTGGTTGGATGGTCTTTCCTGCAATAATTATTGGAATATTCCTTTTAGCTGGATTTGGAATGTTAGTATGGGGCATTTATTCCCTTTTTCAAGGTGGGGGCTATTTTGTAGCCACAAGCACTCGGTTAATACACTATTTTAAGGGGAATGTGAAAACATATAGATGGGAACAGTTTGCGGGAGTTGCCGAGCTTAATATAAACAGGGGCGACCTTGCACTGGAACTCCGAACAGGAGTTCCAACAAAAGGACGTGACGGTTCTAGTACCTTTATACCCGAAGTTATTTATATATCAGGGGTTCGAAATGCAGCTGACATAGAATTTATTTGTAGAAAACGGATTAATGAAAACAATCCGCCTTTAGCCGATAATTAGCAACCTAAACAAACCCTTTTAAGGAAAAAAAACGGCAGGCATTAATAGCTGAGCCTTTAAACCGCACGTTGCGTTCAGCGAGAACCCCGAAGGGCTCATAAGCGAAGCGAATAACCCCGAAGGAAATCGCCCGCAATCGGCAACAAAACTTAGCGCCACCGTTAGGCATTATTTTAGGAGAGACTGCTAAACTAGATAAAACGGTCGAAGTTGTGCCACCCATTTCGGTTCAAGTTGTGCCAGGCGTTTCGGTCGAAGTTGTGCCACTTTTTTAGGTGCATTT
>NZ_FMYP01000181.1 GCF_900096565.1 Williamwhitmania taraxaci | reverse complement strand
AAACTTTTAAAGAGCATTTAAGAGTTGAGTTCAAAAAAAACAGTAGTTTTGAATACTAGGAAAATTACCAGACAAAGTTTAATTTACACTCCCCATTTTTGTTTTAAATTCTTCAAGTGTTAAATATCCATTTTCAAATTTGTTTCCAATAAATTCTTCTCTAAGCTCTGTCAATACTATACCAAGCCAGTTTGTACCTTTCCATGTAAAAATTGATTTTGCATCTTCTTGCTTTTCTGTTAAACCAATTCCCCAAATATTGTCGTCTGGACTTGCTTCCACGATTGTCTTTCCTTTGGTTGATAATAGTAAGTCTAGAAATTCATCGTTTTGTTTAAATTTCGCTTTATTGCCTTGATATACAATTGTTGGTGCGTTTAAGTCCCATATTTCTTTATCAAAATTCTCAACTTGACGACCAAGTTGCTTCTGTTCTCGAACATTATTTGTTTGCAATATTTTTATAGCCGTATTATTGTCCCGAAATAACATTGCTTTTCCATACATCATGTATTGTTCAGCACTATTAAATATTTTCCCTTCAAGTTCAAAACTACATTTATGCCATTGTGAAAATGGGTGCTTAGTTTCCCAGAAATAATAGTATGATTCAACTAATAAGTCAGGTTGATAAAAACAAATATCTCCACCTGAAAGCCCTAATTCTATTTTTTTAGAGTTGAAATATCCAGGTTCAAAAGTTTTAATTGGGAAGTCTGGTGCCGTAATTAATCTAGTGTGTTTATCGTCACCCATATTAATCCCTCGTTGAATATGCTTAGAAATCAACTTTGGATATTTATCAGAAGTTATACAATCAATAATTTGTCTACCGAAACAGGCGTCAATCATATGTTGTTCAAAATCAAATTGATGCAAACTGGCGTGCATTTCTCCTCCTACTAATTTTGCAGTCCCAAGCCTATAATGATAATACTTTAATTCCATGGTTATCGTCTTTTTTAAATAGCTGGTAACGTTTTGCAGCTACAAGAAGTTGGCGATTACGAAGCACTAAACTGTCTGCCACCACAAAACTTGATACGAAGCACAAAGCTTCATTTAACCACT
>NZ_FMYP01000180.1 GCF_900096565.1 Williamwhitmania taraxaci | reverse complement strand
AAGGTGAGTAATTCTCATCTTCCTGTTCTGAAAAAATGCAATTCCTTTCTCTCCAATCAATCCTATAAGTTGCATTTGTTACTTGAATTTAGGTCTTTATACATCATTTTCATAAGTATCAGCATTAGTATCGCCATAGGTGATACCATTAACAGTGACATATAAAGCCTTGATAGACTTAAATATATATGGTCTGCTTTGTCCACATTTAAAAACATTACAGCATACATAATGCAGAATGAAATTATAAGCATTATACCAAATGTTTTATAGCTGTCATTTTTCATTTTATTGTCCATTCTTTTTTCGCTTTAAATTAGAAGTCAATGTTCAGTTTGTTAAATATTTGATTACCCCAAGGGTTCCCATAATTTTTTTTCAACAGTAATAAATTTGTTTAGCGGGGGGCTTTCGCCCTAATAACACAAATCAATGGTTACAAGCTCGACTACCTTTTCGTTGGTCACGGAAAGAAGGTTGGAAAATAACCGTGTTCATGATACCCATTGTGCCAACCTGACAATTTGTGAAATCCCACTAAACTTATTATTTTCCTTTCTTGAAACAAAAACAAACAGTAAGAATAGTAGATTTTATCAAAATCTTTTTTCAACAATATCCCAGTCGTTTATTTTAATCTCTTTAGGTTAAATTCCCCGCCCTTGGTGCGATTTAAAAATTATTCTGCTAGTGAGTTCATACCCCGTCCGCTTGCGGCGGGGTAGTTCATTAATCATCTCATTTTTTATTTTTTAAATGCTCAGAAGCTTCCTTTTCCATCTTTTTCAGTCTGGTATAATAATCAGGAAACTCGTTTAAATGAGCCAAGGCTATTTCACCTGTCAATTTTCCATCATTGTTTGTAACATTACTCACTGCGTGTATTGTCCCATGTTCAAGTTCTACATTTAAACCTTCTGTAAATGCTTCCAAGCTTATCTTGTCCCAATTAATTTTGAGACCATTGCCGATTTTCTTTGCTTCAGTTTTGCTAAATTTTTTCATATTACCTTAAATCCGCAGGTCGATTGCTAGGTTTTAAATCTTAGCGTATTTAGGTTTGCTTGGTGGATATTTTGCCATTTTTTTGGTTCGACA
>NZ_FMYP01000179.1 GCF_900096565.1 Williamwhitmania taraxaci | reverse complement strand
GAGATATACCGGTTCATATCCTCGGGATAATCCCAAGCCAGCTTAATCACCTTATTGTCGATGGCAACGTTTTCGGTAATGATGGGAGCCGTTTTAATGGGTTTTATCCCCATACCAAATATCGAATCGCAGGGAGGACCGGTTTCGCCAAAGGCGCTGATGCCCCTTACACGATAGTAGTACATCGTATCGTTGCTGGTGAGCGAATCGTCCTTATGGATAAGCTCCGGCGAAACGCCCGCATCGGCAAGCTGCACCGTGCCGCTCTCAGTAATGGGAAGGTAAGTTTTGCCACCATCGTTCGACTTCTCCACCACATAGCTGTTGTAGATGTGTTTCAGATACTTGAAGTTCCAGGAGAGTTCAGCCTTCCTATCGCCCCACTCCGCCTTAAAATCCAAGGGTTTGGGCAAGGCCTGATACTCCGATATTCCGGTAAAAGCCGAAGCGGTATCGATGCGCACCGACGTATCGGGCTGCGAAATAAACACCTTGTAGAGATACTTCTCGTTGGGCTGCGCCGTTTTATCGGCAAAGTAGAGGCCCGATAGCTTCGCTGCCACAATGGATTGATCGGCTGCGTAGAGGGCAAAGCTAAAGCGGTGCTCGTCGTACTTATACTTCTTTACGGCAATAAAGGGGTTTCCGCCCGTGGGCACCCCACTGTACTCGTTGTTAAAGATGCACTCCCCCGCAATGGCCACGTACTTATTGTCCGACAGCGGTTCCCACTCTGCCAGCGGACGGGGCTTTAGCGGCTCCTTGGTTAGCTGGGTTGCGGTAATCTCCTTCGGTATTTTTCTATCGCGCAGAATGGTGTAGCGCACAACGGTGTAGCCATAGCTGTTCCCCACCTTCCATGTTTTTTGATCGACCGGAGCCCACCGCAGCAATATGGAATCCTTGCGCGGGCTGCAGAGCAGCTCTACACCGGCTTTTTGCGAGTAGCCTACACTACTCACTAGCAGTAGGGCAAATAAAAACGACGTGCAATACTTTATCATAACATCTTACTTCAAATCCAACGTAACTAAACACAGGAACAAAAACTGCCATAAAACTCCCCTGCCGGAGCGAAACTATCTCGGGACCGAGCGGAGCCATCCCAACGGGCAAAAGCCGTAAGCC
>NZ_FMYP01000178.1 GCF_900096565.1 Williamwhitmania taraxaci | reverse complement strand
AGGTGAAAATATTTTAATCGGGAAAGCCTTGTGATGATTATTATTACAGGGGTTCCCGATTATTTTATGCTTTTATGTTGCGGATATAAGGTAATTTCAAAATATGGTTACTATGTGAACTATTCCCAAACTGTTCCGTCGCCAAAATCAACCGAAATCTTAACAGGTGTTGAGGCTGAAGGAGCTGTTATGCTTTTCTCGTAACGATATTTCTTAGAAGAAGCATCAGGTAATGTGTTCATATCCTTGGACGCTTCAAAACGAATGGTTATATCTTTGTCTTTTGGAACACTTACTGAGATAATTCCCTTGTCTTGAAGAGTTGCAGTAGTGTGAAATTCTTGGCCAGCATCGGTGCAGTATACATCAACAATCTTACCCGATTGCAATAATGAACTTGGATCCCCTACTTTAAGAATTGCTCTAAGTTCAATTTTGATATCTACCTTCTCAACAAAGTTACTGAATGCTTCAGCAGTGTATGTTGCTTGGTGGATGCGAACTTGACCTGGCTTTACAGCAGTCACAGTAGTTCCGGCAGTAAGTTTGAAAATCTTCTTAATTGAAGCGGTGTTAGATCCAAATGCCTGAGTTTGTTCTTTAATGAATTCTGCAGGGTAAAAGGTTACGGTAACACCAGCGTTTGTTGCAGGTATAGATACCGTAATTTTACCATCAGCAATTGCTGCTGTGTCAGTCCAATTGCCAGTTGCTGCTGGGTTGAATGCACTGTTAGGTATGGATACAACCACCTTTGTTCCTGTTTCAGCAAATTCTAATCCTTGGGTTTGGTTATCTGTTTCAGCATAAAAGTATGCTGTTACGGTGGCTTTCTTAGTTAAGTCCAAGGTTAAATCGGAAGTTTCAATGTCCTTCTTGCAGCCAGTAAGTGCAAGTCCTGCTACTAGCGCTAATACGCCAAGTACTCTAAATGATCTTTTCATAGTTTTAAACTTTTTTAGTTGAGTTCACTGTTGTTCGTTATTAAAACGTGGCGAAGTAGCGATTAATATCTGGATTAATCGAATCGTACAATACATTCGACTGATACCTTAAATCCGCAGGTCGATTGCTAGGTTTTAAATCTTAGCGTATTTAGGTTTGCTTGGTGGATATTTTGCCATTTTTTTGGTTCGACATAG
>NZ_FMYP01000177.1 GCF_900096565.1 Williamwhitmania taraxaci | reverse complement strand
GTACAGTGGTGTGAGAGGTTCTCCCCGTCGGCTTAGCTGGCGGGGCAACCTACTCGATTACCAGCAGTAATTCTTCTGTCCGTTAAATATGCCATCCGTAATATGCTTTAATTCCGTCAGCAAGAAGTTTCCCTGCTGCACCAATTCCTATTGCCCAAGAACCGTCCAAGCATTTTCCAACCATTTTAGAAATCCAACCATTTGTCTTACTACCTAAAGTTTTCTTTTCAGTGTCTGGAGTTTCGTTTTCGACAATATTTTTGAGTTCAGAAATATCTTCGTCTGAAACGTTGTTTCGTTTTAAGAGGTCAGATAAGTCGTCAAAATTGCCTTGTTTAATTTGAATGGTTTTAACTTGATTATGGTCGCCAACAATAATTGTAGCATTGTCACCAAAGGTTGTGTGTGAAATACCTCCGAGGTTTTGATTTTTTTCCATTATTATTTTTGTTTTACCTATAAAGTCCTTTAGTCTTGAAGCAATGTTCGAAATGTCAAGTAAGTTAACTGCCATATCTCTCGTGTCTCCATAAATATCTTCAACTAATACAAAGTCAGGATTTCCATATTCTTTTCCGTTGTATCGTTGATGCCAAATAGTTCCAATTGATGAGTTAATTTCATCAGCAACCGTTGCAATTCTCTCCAACCTTTTACAATGATGTTCTCTGACTTCAATCTGAATCTCTTGAGCGATTTCGCTGAGTTCTTCGTTCGTTGTTTTAAAGTGCTTTAGACTATATCCAATAATTTGAGCAAAGTCAGATGAAACCTTTTTGTCCCAATAGCCACTTGCTTTTACTTTTTCAATATTTGCACTTATTCCGTTTATAAAGTCGGTTACAGTCGTCTGCTCCTTTTGTAAATCGGTAATGATGTCGTTAAATGATTGGTGTGAATAATCAGTCATTCCACCTACTAATCCTTTTGCCATATTTTGTCGGTATTTGTCGTGCACTTATTATTGCTGGTAACGGTTTGCGGCTTGGCGAAGGTGGCGATTTTTACCACAAAACTTGATTTGAAAAACTAAACTTTGATTAACCACAAAACTGTTTGCGGAGCACTGAACCGCCACTTTTGCCAAACCGCTGTGTGTGCCTTGAATGGTAAATATAGTAAAAGTTCTTTAAACGGAAGCGTTTT
>NZ_FMYP01000176.1 GCF_900096565.1 Williamwhitmania taraxaci | reverse complement strand
AACAGTCGGCCTAGAAAAAGGCTAGGGTTTATCTCTCCCCTCTTAACATATAATCAGTTAACCCAAGTTGCATTTGTGAGTTGAATCTTGCTTCTGATTCCATCTTTTCTCTTTTCTAATACAAGTGTAACACTTTTTTGTAGTAGACAGAGTTTAGTTTACATACTCAGACGTAAAGATTAAATACTTGTATAGTCATCGATATATCATTTAAATATCTAAAAAAGTTAGTCATGGTAGTTAAAAAAAAGATCAACTTAAGATGGAAAATTCTTATTTCTATAGTCACTATACTGTTAGTTGTCCGTTTTATATTGCCATATGTAGTACTTCGATATGCTAATAAGACGCTTTCTACCTTAGATGGCTATTATGGTCATGTCAACGATATTGATATTCATTTATACCGTGGTGCATACATTATTAAAGATTTTTATATTGACAAAATTGATTCAACTACAAAACAACAAGTCCCTTTCATTTCTTCTACAGCAATAGATCTTTCTGTTGAATGGAAATCCTTATTTCATGGCAGATTAGTTGGTGAACTTGTATTTACCAATCCAGTTATGCGGTTTACCAAGGGTAAAGCAGAACCTGGAGCCATGCAAAAAGATACAAATGATTTTCGAACAATTTTGAATGATTTCATGCCACTAAAAATCAACAACTTTAAGGTTAATAATGGTAAGATCCAGTTCATTGACTCTACAGCACAACCAAAAATAAATATTGCCATTACCGATATACAAGTCCTTGCACAAAACTTGTCGTCGGTTCAAGATTCAGCACAACTCCCTGCAACTGTTGATGCAAAAGCTACTATTTACAAAGGGAATTTTGATCTGAAAATGAAAATTGATCCACTGGCAGCTGACCCTACATTTGACCTGAATGCAGAGTTAACAAACACCAACTTACCCGATTTGAATGATTTTTTTAAAGCATATGGAGGCTTTGATGTTCATGCCGGCTCCTTTGGTTTATACACTGAAGTAGCTTCCCAAAAAGGAAAATTCGTAGGGTATGTGAAACCTATAATTAAAAACTTACAAGTCAAGGGTTCCGAAGATCGTCATGATTCGTTCTTTAATAAACTATCACTACTGTCCGACTAAACTCTAAATATTCATTTATTGCCTCTGCATCCCAATAAA
>NZ_FMYP01000174.1 GCF_900096565.1 Williamwhitmania taraxaci | reverse complement strand
AGGTGAGTAATTCTCATCTTCCTGTTCTGAAAAAATGCAATTCCTTTCTCTCCAATCAATCCTATAAGTTGCATTTGTTACTTGAATTTAGGTTTGAAATATATTAATCAAACAAGTTGTCATAAACAATCTTGTGAAACTTGACATCAAAGCTTAAAAAATTTGTTATCTTAATTGTCTTTATCATTATATAACTGCTATAGAGATTTAGTCCACAAATTTAGTCTTATTTCAAAAAATATCCTAACGAAAAGAAATCGGTCTCAAGTCCAATTATTGCTGCCAACTCGTTTATAAACCCAACTTTGTTGGGTTTATATTTCAAAGGTAGAATATTTTTTCACATATCGTCGAAGGGTGATTTGATATTTTTTTTTAGGCTCTGCGTGCTCACGTGGGTATATATTTCTGTGGTTTTTCTGCTCTTGTGCCCCAGTAGCTCTTGAATATAGCGCAAATCGGTGTCTGCCGCCAGCAGGTGCGTAGCATACGAGTGCCGCAGCTAGTGTGGAGGAACCTTTTTGTAATACTCGCTGCTCAATCGGGTATTTGCTTTCACACAGGGCTGCGCCCTGTACTTTTACGGGTAGGCCTTTCAGGCCGAAGAGAATCCGGCTGCGCAAACAATGCAATTCGGTAACAGGCCTTCCGAATCATAAATTACCAGAATGGCTACGTCGAACTAATGCTATGCAACCCTAACGTGGAGCTAACTATTAATACCCCGATATTGTTTACCGGTAGTTAGTTGTCCCTTATACTAATAAAGCGTTCTCCACAAGGAATAAACCCGTTGAAAACCCCATAGAAAGAAACCGTTTAACCCGGGATGTAGTTCAACCGGGACCTCTCGCTGGGCACTTCGTGCCGCATAAAGTCCTATTTATTGTGGCCAGTTAATTATTTATCTCAATTTTATTTCCTAGTGTTATTGTATTTAAATCAAGTCGAATATAATAATAGTCTTTATCATCCGATTCGAAATCATTATCCTTGTCCAAATCACGCTGCAACTTTATCAATGCAAATCCTTGTTTGTCATAAATGTCAATAGATATTGCATTCTCATAATTAGAAGTAATAGGCTTTAATCCATTTCCTTTTTTATCCGACACATAAAGAATATCACTACTGTCCGACAAAAAGATTCCAGTTGAAACGTTAGTTGAATAAAAATAAGGGGCTACTCCCCGAAGGTTTCACCCCGATGTTG
>NZ_FMYP01000173.1 GCF_900096565.1 Williamwhitmania taraxaci | reverse complement strand
AAGGTGAGTAATTCTCATCTTCCTGTTCTGAAAAAATGCAATTCCTTTCTCTCCAATCAATCCTATAAGTTGCATTTGTTACTTGAATTTAGGAACAAATACTTTAGATGAGTTATGTTCATCTTTTTCAAATATTCTAATGTTCTCAATTTCAAAACAGTTTAAAAGATTTTCAGAATGAGTTGAAATTATAACAGTAGATTTCTCAGAAGCATCAATTACTGTATTTCCAATATTTGAAATCATATCCGGATGTAGTCCAACTTCAGGCTCATCAATGCAAATAATACTACCTCTTTCTGGATTATAAAGAATTGCTAACAAACATAAATAGCGCAAAGTGCCATCGGAAATGCTAGTAACATGAATTGAACTGTTAATATAATCTTCTTCAAGCATTAACTCAATATTACCGCCCAAAAAATTAAAATCAAACCCTTTAAATTTTGAATTCACTTCCGTTAACATGGTTGCAATTTTCGAGTAACTGGATTTGTGGTTAATTTTTATTGTGTTTAATATTTGCGGAAGATTTGTGCCATCTGACAGAAGTCTTTTTTCAGAAGTCGGCAGCATCGGTTTCCGAATTGGGCTCTTTGGTGTAGTATCAAAATAGTCATAAACTATAATTTCACTAATGGCTTTTCTGATAGTGGACAAAGCAAAATATCTATCAGTATCATAAACCTTCGAAAGAGCAAGTTCTGTCGATTCAACGAAATCATTATATCTTACTAATGAAGTCTTTTTAGAAGAACTTTTAGTATCATGAAGTTCATTTAAAACTCCGGTGCCATTATCGAAATCAAGGTAGATAAATCCACCAGAAGTCGTAATCTTTTCTTTTACATAGTAATTTCCAACACTCGGGCTTTTATATAGCCTTATCGAATAGATAATATCTTCCAAAAAACGAAACCCAAATTCTCTAATTTTTTCTGAATCGAAAGTATATTCAATTTCTATGAAGTCAATATTGCCTTTATCATTTTTGAAATAAATGTTGTCAAATCCTCCAAGCATGTCAATTACATACTTTCTCAATCCAACTCCAGCTACCCCTTCTTTTAATAGTCGTAAAGTTTTCAGGAAATTTGATTTTCCTGCCCCATTTATACCAACAAGTATGTTTAAGTTCTTGTCAAGCGGGAATGTTTCGCTTTCAAAGTGTAAAGTTTCACCACATTGTTAATGGAATTAATCCTCCTCCCTTTTCTCATGGAGCGTAGCGGAATGAGAAAAGGGAGGAGGATTTGGTTC
>NZ_FMYP01000172.1 GCF_900096565.1 Williamwhitmania taraxaci | reverse complement strand
CAAATTAATTCATAAATTTGGTCACGAAATCATCCTTTTTTTGTGGCACAATATCACCGAAACAAGTGGCACAATATCACCGAAATATCAAGATAATCCAAACTAATACCGAAAGCATCAGCAATTTTCTTTGCAATGTCAATAGATGGGGCAGCCTCGTTTCGTTCATACTTTCCTACGATTACACGAGATGCCTGTATTTTTTCTGCAAGGTCGGCTTGCGACCAGCTTTGAGTCTTTCTCAGTTCTGTTATTTTGCTTCCGATGTTCATATTTTCAGTCAATAGAAAACTATAATTTACCTTATTGAGCAAATTTAGTTAATAAAAATATGCAGAAAAAATTATAGTTTTCTTGCTTATTGAAAACTATTGTATACTTTTGCAATCAATAGTTATCAAACAAAAAAAATAAACTTTTTTTAAATCCAAAATACAGCGGTGTTAAAATTATACTCCCTCAGTATACTGAAATGTATTTACCTCTTAAGGTTGTCTATCCCTTGGGCTGGATAACCTATTTTTCAAATGAGAGTAACATCAAAATGCCAACTGTTGATGGTTTTGAGATTATTCAAGATGAAAAAGGGCAGTATATAATTGCTACACGAGAAGATTTTACACAAAGCAAAGAGGATTTTTTTGCAATGAAAGAAAAGTTGATTGATGGAATGAAAGTACTGAAAAATACCTGTAAAGAGTATACAGAACTACAAAACCCAGCCTAGTGTTGGGGTTTTGTTTTACAATCCCCCTGCTAACCGAAGTCTATTGCCCGGAGCGGCTCGGCGAACGTCTCTGACTTCGCCGTACTAAATACCGTTCTCGGAACGGTTACATACAATACCGCTTTTGCAAATTAAGCCTAAAAACAGTATTTTGCGCTTATGTCAACAGGTTACCAGATAAAAGATCAGCAAGCATTGCATTATCTTACCATTCAGGTGGTAGATTGGATAGATGTATTCACGCGCAAGGCATATCGGGATATTGTTATTGACAGCTTGCAATTTTGCCAAAAGCATAAAGGATTGCAGATATTTGGGTACGTAATCATGTCTAACCATATCCACTTGATCGCAAACAGCCCACAAGGTGAATTGAGCAATACGGTACGCGATTTTAAGAAGTTTACCGCTAAAAACATTATCGAAAGTATTACAAATGACAACGAAAGCCGCCAGGATTGGATGCTTAATTGTAAAGTTTCACCACATTGTTAATGGAATTAATCCTCCTCCCTTTTCTCATGGAGCGTAGCGGAATGAGAAAAGGGAGGAGGATTTGGTT
>NZ_FMYP01000171.1 GCF_900096565.1 Williamwhitmania taraxaci | reverse complement strand
TCAAATTAATTCATAAATTTGGTCACGAAATCATCCTTTTTTTGTGGCACAATATCACCGAAACAAGTGGCACAATATCACCGAAATATCAAGGATGTAAAGTTCAATGGTAATAAACCTTTCACCAACTTGAGCGCTAACTTTAAAACTGTTATTTTTAATCAGTTCTTTTCCTGTTATCGTGTAGGTGTAATACTGCTGCTCAGTTGCCTCTTTCTCTTCGGTATTTTTCCATTTTGCGTTATCAATTTGCACATAGGTAAGATCGACTGTAGAAGTAATATGTTTTTTTTGAAGATATAATTTCAACACGTCACCCTTTCTTAAGGGCATTTCATTGTTGTCTATATACCCAATTTTCCCATTGCTAGCATATAGACGATCCTTTGCAACACCATTCACATACGCTTTTAAAACGTATTCACTCAACTGTATTCCTTTTAGAACAGTCAATCGCAAAGTCTGCGATCCTTTACAAGTTATTTTTAATTCATTTTTATCATCACAAAGCAGTCCATAAAACAATTCATCTACGCGATAATTAGGCAATTCATCTACTGATTTATTATTTAGGTGCATTGCAACTACGGTTCCCTCATCCATCCTTGCAAAGAATAATGCAGACTTCTTATCCTTTTTATAAACACTCTTAACCCCTATATAAGTATCACGGCCACAAAATATTATTCCCGTTTTATTGAATGTGCATTGCACAACATCCTCTGAAGAAACCAAAAGTTTATTCTTCAACTCAGTAAATAACTCTTCTTCAATTTCTTTTGGTGGAGATGGACTACAAAACAATTCCTTTGTATCTTTAATATAACCAACAATGTAAAATTTATTATAAGGGTACGTCATTTTTACAGCGGCACTAGTTGCATCGTCATTTGCTACATTAGCAACATTCCCCTTACTATCAACCACCGTCGCATTCCCATTTGCATCCACGATCGTCACCGTATCACCACTAATAGCCGTAGTATCACCAGCCGAATTAATTACCACAGTGTTTCCGCTGGGGTCAGTATGTATGGTAGTCGTATCGCCTGTTTCCGTTACAATAAGCACATCGCCATTGTCCACCTTAATAACGGTATCAATCGGCGAAGTTATTGTAACCGTATTGGTTGTTGTATCGGTAATGCTTGCGGTTGGCGGGTTGGTAATTGGATTGCCATCGAGGCCAAGTATAGCGTTGCTGCCGGGGGTATAGTTGGTACTATGATACTCCCCATTCTTAGGACTGTTTCAGCAGCAAGTTAAGATATGCTTTTTGCTGCAAGTTGACTCGGACAAAGCGGGAAATAACTTTTGG
>NZ_FMYP01000170.1 GCF_900096565.1 Williamwhitmania taraxaci | reverse complement strand
TAAATGCACCTAAAAAAGTGGCACAACTTCGACCGAAACGCCTGGCACAACTTGAACCGAAATGGGTGGCACAACTTCGACCGTTTTATCTACTAGGCAGGAGACTAAACGCTTTACCCAAAAACTAAGATTATTGACCCCCATTCCGTCCCCTACCAAAAAACAAGCCCCGCAACATAGCGTTTACGGGGCTTTTGTTTATACTGACATAATAGATAAAAAAACTTTTAAACAATATATATCACTGATATTTAACTCCTTATGAATTTTCTTCACTCTTTTGAACAGACTATTAGTGGAAAAAACCTTCAAGTGAGCAGAAACATGTAAAATTGAAAATAATAATGGGATAGGGAATCTAGTTTTTGGATAAGTTATTGCAAATTAGATGAACCGCACCAACGTATAATTTGGATATTATACAATTCTTTATTTCTCTATTGAATAATGATTGCGCCACTTTACAAAGCATTTATATATACCGACTAATCACACTAAGATATTGATAATTAATTTGGGTTTTCAGGGAAAGGTGTTCCAGAAAACAAGTGAATTATGTAATTTTTAGCCGTAATTATATAACATTTTCGGTCCATCCTAAATATACCTTTGTAAGGTAAATTCAGAAACAAATACTAAAATTAATAACGTTCATACTCTTCAATGAAAAAGTAAATCAAAAAAATGAAAAACAGGAAATAACTTTTGCATCTGGCAAGCCTCGCTTTGCTATTCATAGATACAAGGAACTGGCAGAATTCACAAATGGGATAAATCACACACATTAGATGGTAGCTACTATTCTTAATGAAGAGTCGGAACATGAACCATATATTGAAGAACGGTTTTCTGAATTAACCAAAATGAAAGTTGACTTACAAAAATTTCATTAAAATATGAATCTAATGAAAATCGAATTACCAGCGTTACCTTACGAATTGAACGCCCTTGAGCCAAGCATTTCAGCAAAAACGCTTGAGTTTCATCATGGCAAACACCATCAGGCGTATGTAACAAATTTGAACAGTCTGATTCCGGGAACTAAATTTGAAAATGCAAGCCTTGAAACTATGATTAAGGAAGCAGACGGTCCTATTTTTAATAACGCAGCTCAAGTATGGAACCATACTTTCTACTTTGCTAGTTTAAAACAAGCCAATACCAGCGAACCTGCGAAACAGGTTGCAGAAGCAATAAAGAGTAGTTTTGGTTCGCAAAAAGAATTTAAAGATACCTTTATTAAAGCCAATAGTTCGGTAATAACTAGTGTAAATATTTGACAATCAGAAAAATAGGCGTGAATAAATTTGAATAAGACCTTAGAAATCAGTATCTTAAAAG
>NZ_FMYP01000169.1 GCF_900096565.1 Williamwhitmania taraxaci | reverse complement strand
GCTGTCACTTGTCGTTGTTTCCACTGTCAATTATTCATGCAGCCCTTGTAGATAGGCAATAGTATATTTAACAATTGAAAATGTTTCCACTGTCAATTGCTAATGTTTTACTGTCACTCGTTTTTTCGCCACCCAAATGAGGGTATTGCTTAGCAAGCATAAATGCGTGGGTGGAATGCCAGTTATCCCCAACAGAAAAAATCACAAGGAAACGTTTCAATTTCGATGTGACTCATTTTGTTAAAGGGATTATTCGCGATCTTAGGGTATTCGCCTTTGCAAACGACGAAGCGTTAATGATACTCGAGCTATTATTGGATACAGAGGGCAACCTGCGTGGGCCCGTATATCCTAACCCTTAACCAGAATAGTATAAAACCCAGCTAAACCCGCAACAGTATGTGCCAATAGAAGCCTGCTAGCCACAATTAAAAGCAAAATGGTATGTATAATTGTGCCCGCACAAAAAAACATTGCTAGATTTGCATCAATGGTATGTATTCGAAAACCGGTAGCAAGAATTATCCTTTTCATCGCAATTTATTGCGGTGCAGGGCTATTTATTGCATCTACCACCAGCTTCGAACCCTTTTCCATTGAGGCTTCCGTATTGAATAACGATACGGGAAAAGATGTTAACTCCGATCAGGATTCCATCGACTTCGATGTGATACTCTATTCGCCAGCAATACTCTATGTAGCCGATAGAAAACATCCATTCCTCAGTTTTTACAACCAGAACTCTTGGCCAACGGTATACCTATCGGTTTGGCAACCCCCAAAACAGGCTTAGTTTAGCTGATTCCCGAAATGCAAGTGCCGCATGAATTTCCTATTCGTGGCCGCCATGCTTGTGTATCTTCAACTCCTTGTATGAATCTAGTAATTGTTTAAACTCTGTGAAACATGGAAGTAGATAAGGATTATAGCCCAAAAAGTCAAGCTGAGAAACGACGCCGATTTTCCAATTGGCCAACCCTTGATTCGATATCGGTATTCTGTAATAACGACGACTATTCGAGGAACCACCCATATAGCTGGATCGACTACCTGCCGGTGCGCAAGAGCTACCGAAAACGGAGGCGATTCTGTATTCTGTTAACGATAATACTCTTGATTGTATTGACAATTGTGTCGATTGCTCTTTATCCTCATATTATTGATGCGATAAATGCTTAACGATTACCTATTGTTGGGAAAGCAGCTGGCAACGTTACAAAAAACCCAATCTACAATAAATAAACCGTAGTAATTACAATAGTTCGGTAATAACTAGTGTAAATATTTGACAATCAGAAAAATAGGCGTGAATAAATTTGAATAAGACCTTAGAAATCAGTATCTTA
>NZ_FMYP01000168.1 GCF_900096565.1 Williamwhitmania taraxaci | reverse complement strand
TACGGCTTATTACATTTGAAAAATTTCTGGCGTAAATCAATATAGTTCCTTTTTCTGTCATCCGCCTCCAATCCTGCTTTGTTTACCTTGTAAGTAATAACATCAGGGTTTTCGGTATTTAAATCTGTAATAGTGATATTTTTTACAAACCATGCAAACGAAGCCCATACAGCAATAGTGTCATTTGCCATTAAATCAGGATTATTTACAAAATCAAAATTTAATTTGAACTTCATGGCACACGTGCTTTTAGCTTCAACATAATTATTTTTGTTGGTTACCTGTACATAACCACGTCCTCTATATTTAGAGCCTTGTGCATTGTTCCAAGATGTATCTGGAGAGTTACCATCCATGCCGACATAAGCTGCATTTAATGAACGTATTCCATTTTGTTCTTTCTGTCGATCAGTTAAAACTACGGAACGATAACAACCTTTGCCAGGTGTAGATTTATAGCCATTAAAAGCTATAGTGTGAGGATTTGCATGAGAAGAATAATCTTTTGGGACTTTAATACTTGTTCCTGAACGTTTATGAGTAAAAGTTTCATAATCTAATGAATCTACACTAAAATTATATTTGGCAGAGTCCATTTTTTCATATAAACGGTTTGATACAAATTTTAAATATGCTTTATTATCCCAAAACTCTTGCTTATACCAAAATTTAGTACCATTATTTCCCCTGAAAACCTCAAGCATTCTATGTAAATAATAGTTTGAACTTTCGGTAGTTTTTGTTAAGCCTACACTTTCGGTTTCCAGCTGTGCTAGGAAATGGGCAAAATGGTTACAGGTTTTAAAACCAGATTTTTTAAAAGCATTATTAAATGCCTGCAAAACTAGAGGATTGTCTATTTTTTTACTATTAGGAAATATAAGTTTAAGTTCATTGCTAGTTAAAACTAAATTCCTACCACAAACAGAACAGCCAAATTCGTATTTCTTACTTCTTAGATAAAACATGACTGTATCAATCTTATCATCTTTGTTTTTAAGTAAGACTTTATAGACCCCTTCCGGTAAAGAATCAAGACTAAATGTAGTTTTGGTATTCACGTTGACTTTACCCCAAGTTGTAAATGGCCAAGAAATATCATTTGTACTCCACACAGGTCTGTAAACCACTTTAACGTTTATATAAGTTCCAGTATCCCCGACAATGGATTCGTACTTTACGTATAATTTATTGTTTTTGTCTGTGTTAATGAAAATCTTCTTCTCAGTCATAACACTATCACCTACATAAACTGTGTATTTTCCTTTTAATTTTTTCCCCTCCCCTTCACTCTCATCCTGCGCCCAGGCGAACCACAAGCTTTCGGGATCGCGAATTAGCTCCCACTGGTGCTTCCACAGGTCGGTGCTGCCGGAGTAATCCATCAGGTTTTTGGTGGTGCCCTGCGCGGCAATAAAGCTTTCGGGGCTAAAGGG
>NZ_FMYP01000167.1 GCF_900096565.1 Williamwhitmania taraxaci | reverse complement strand
AAAGCCTTGTGATGATTATTATTACAGGGGTTCCCGATTATTTTATGCTTTTATGTTGCGGATATAAGGATATTTACTTTTGTAAAAAATTATTAGTGTGAGCAAGGGAAAAAAGAAGATTCCATTTTGGTTTAAGGTTGTAATAGGATTTGGTCTTATTACAATAGGCCTGTTTGGCTTTATTACCTTTGAAGCCTATCAGTATATCTACAAGCCGAATGTCTATATCCAGCAGAAGGATGTGGCCTATATTTGTATTCCTACGGGATCGACTATCGATGATGTTACTCGACTGCTATACGAAAAAGGGCTGATAATAAACCGGAGCAGCTTCGAGTGGCTTGCGAAAAAGCGGAATTATAACCAGCGTATTTTCCCCGGTCGCTATAAGATCACCAATGGAATGAGTAATAATCGGCTGGTTGAGATACTCCGCACGGGCACACAATCACCGGTAAAGTTGGTTTTCAATCCAATGCGAGGCAAGGATCGGTTTGCCGGTCTTGTTGGGCGGCAGCTTGAGGCCGATTCCATCGCGCTGCTCAATTTACTTAATGACCCTAATGTGGCCGCAAAGTATGGATTTAGCCTTGAAGCGTTTCCTTCCATGTTTGTTCCAAATACGTATGAATTCTTTTGGAATACGTCGACCGAGAAATTTCTCGATCGGATGAAAAGGGAGTATGATATTTTTTGGACCGATGCGCGTAAGGCAAAGGCTGCTTCCCTTGGTTTAACCCCTGCCGAAGTGGTAGCCCTCGCATCCATAGTAGAGGAGGAAACCGTTAAGAGTAGCGAGAAGCCAAGAATTGCAGGAGTTTACCTGAATCGGATAAAGAAGGGAATGCTTCTCCAGGCTGATCCTACCGTGAAATTTGCTGTTGGTGATTTTACTTTGCGACGGATTCTCAACAAGCACCTTTCTGCTGATTCCCCATACAACACCTATAAGTATGCCGGTATTCCGCCAGGCCCAATAAACTTTCCGTCGACATCCACGGTTAATGCAGTTCTCAATGCCGAGAAGCACTCCTATATATACTTCTGCGCACGAGAGGATTTTTCTGGGTATAGTAACTTTGCTTCAACCCTAGCTCAGCACAATAGAAATGCTACTGCCTATCGGAATGCATTATCTCGAAAAGGGATATTTCGATAAGGCTTCAAGTAAAACATCATAATTTTGAACCTCGGGGAACCGGGGTTTCCTTTTTAAATTACCTGTTATTACCGAATATTTGCCCAAATTAGAGGATAGTGTTTCCTTACGGTTATTTATTTTCAGTTAGAATGCCGCTGTATCTCAGTGGCATTGTTTATTGGTTGCTTTTTTATTGAAAAAAACTTTAGTCATTGTTTGGAAGTAACAAAAATAGCCTTACTTTTGCACCCGCTCTGAAGGAATATTGACGAGCAAGATTGGAGACTGGAACAGAGCATCAGCAAGGGT
>NZ_FMYP01000166.1 GCF_900096565.1 Williamwhitmania taraxaci | reverse complement strand
ATCTACAACATCGGGGTGAAACCTTCGGGGAGTAGCCCCTTATTTTTATTCAACTAACGTTTCAACTGGAATCTTTTTGTCGGACAGTAGTGATTCTGAATTTGTAATTGTCGTAAAGCTACATTGATAAGCAAACGATGTAAACAGCCAATATCTGTTCTTAAATTTATAACCACCACCAATTTCGGCAAGGCCTGCGAAGTCAAATTTTGTAACTCGACTGGTCACATCAAATGTTTCATTTCCTGTCACCTTTCCGTCTGTGTTAAAAGTTGGTGATACTGTCTTGGCGTCAACTAGTAAAGATGGTATTACTCCGATATTTGTAAATCCATAAAACTTATTTCCAATGTTAAATCCTGTCTTTATTGGGAGTGAAACATAGTCGTCGTTGAATTTAGTTGTATATTTTTCACCCGTTGGGTTTCCTAAATTATCGGTGAAAACAATGTCGTTAGTAAAGCCCCGCTGATTGTAAATTAAGTCCGCCCCAACTGAAAAATGTTTTTTAAATAAATATTCGTATGTCAGTCCAGCGGATATTCCAGTCCTAAAGTCGTTTTGGTTTACAAAATTGCTTGTAGTAATATTCGTCCAGTTAGCCCCACCTTTCACTCCGATAAGGTGATTTTGTCCAGCAACTTTAAAAGTTGTAATTGTCAAGATGATTAAGAATATTTGTTTCATTGTCTGTCGTTATGTGGTGTCGTTTAATAATTGGCTATAACGGTTTGCAGCTACAAGAAGTTGGCGATTTCGAAGCGCTAAACTATCCGCCAGTACTGGACTTGATACGAAACGCAGTATTTGATTTAACCACTGAACCGGCAATTTCTTGTAGCTGCTGTTAGCTGTTCGTTATTTTATTTTCCACGCATAATATCAAGTTCATACATAGCTTGATTGTCCAATTGTATTTCTAACCACTCGTCAAAATCTTCTATAAGTTCTGGAGCAAGTTTCAACGCTTCTCCTAGCTCTGTAACATTTTTTAGTCTTATAGGATTTAAACCAACAAGCAGGTCTGAATATACTTCTTTTGTTTCTTTGTCTACGAAGTCATCAGGGTTGTTTGAAACATATATTAAGTCATATAATGCTGGGACTTCATTCTCAACAAATTCGCAAATATTCCTAAGAATTAATGCGTCATTGAAATTGTTCTTATTGTTTTGAAATGGAGGATTTTTATTTGTGGAGAGCTCTGCAATAAATAATTTTTGTGCTTCTGTGGTTTCAATTATGATACAGGATTTCATAAATGCTTCTACTTCTTCAACACGTTCTTCGGCTTTTTTTATTCTATTCGCTTCATCTTTATACTCAGAAATAGTATTCAAATAATTTGTCTTTGCGTCACCCTGCAAATAGTTAGAAAGATTGGCTGTAATCTAAAAAAATGTTGTTGATAATATTTTGTTAGCATTAAAATGCTGCACTAACCTGAATTACTCCACTATTCCAATTTTGCGAC
>NZ_FMYP01000165.1 GCF_900096565.1 Williamwhitmania taraxaci | reverse complement strand
TTTATTGGGATGCAGAGGCAATAAATGAATATTTAGAGTTTAGTCGGACAGTAGTGAAAGAATATATGGGTCATCACTATCAATCTTTCCATTTTTGCTGTAATCAAAAGACTTAACAAAATAAAATAACCAATTACTACATACATAGTCTAAATTATTAGTTTTAGAGCGATTATAATAATCATACTCTTTCTGAAATCCTTTTATAAAAGTATCATCCTTAAATAATCTTTTAGAAGAATCAGTTTTATAATCGTAAACTATCACATTTGAATAATACTCTCCAAAACCAATTTTGCTAGAGTTTAAAATAGTTACGTCAATTTTTACAGGAATCATAATTGTTGATAAACTATCTGTCATTGTCGGGTCTGCAAAATAATTCAGACCTTTACTACTACTTTGTCCAAATCCGGAAATTGAAATCAGGATAAAAATAAATCCAAATAATGCTCTTTTCATATTGGTATCGTTTTTTAATTGGCCACAACGTTTGCTGCTAAGAAATGGCGGGGAGTAAGTAGCAGCAATCTTGTCCCTCGTTAAAACTGATACTAAAGTACCAAAAACTTGCTTATCTGCGCATCAACCCCAGCTATTTTTTAGCAGCTGTTGTGCGCTGCCAAAATAGTACTATTAAAGACTACTTATTATTTTTGCTTTAATTGATTCAAACTCGGAGTCATTAATTAACTTCTTCTCTAGCATTTCTTTTGCTTTCTGCAGTCGATCTAATGAATCGTCAGAAGAATTTCCTGTTGAATTCGCTCCAGTCTGCGAACTATTAATGTTAAGACCACCAGACTTTGCCATTAATTCTTCTAGTTCGCGAATTCGTCTTTTTTCTCTCCACGATTGGTCATGTACTTGTGCTAAACGATAAATACTTTGAGTTTGGTCTTTTCTAAACCCAGTTAATGAAAGAATATATGAAGAAAACTTATTCATAGCTAAATCAGTTGATGCATATTTCTTGAAAAAAATGTCTGCTCCAAAGATTCCTACTTTAAGTTTTGTGTCTCCTAAGTCTTGCCAGCGGAAATCATTCATATCAAAACCAGCTATTAAACCACGTTTAATAACAATGAATCGACCAGATGTCGCTGCAATAAGAATCCGTCTATGAAGCAATGCAAACAATCTACGTTGAATTGCCCAAGCATCAATGGTTTAACCTGTTACAAGAACTGATTTCAAATGCTCATGTGCTTTGACAACATTAGAATCTTCATTTTGTAATGTAACTTCCATATTTTTAATTTATTTGGTATTCAGCTTATGTCACTATTTCACTTCCTATGTGTAAAACTTTCATTGGTTGCGCACAACGTTTTTGGGCTTTGCGAAGGTGGGGAAATCGAAGCACAAATGTTCATTTTAGCACAAATGTTGATTAGAATTCCAATGCCCAAATTTAGCACAAATGCCCCACTTTTGCAAAACCCCTGTGTGTGCCTTGAATGGTAAATATAGTAAAAGTTCTTTAAACGGAAGCGTTTT
>NZ_FMYP01000164.1 GCF_900096565.1 Williamwhitmania taraxaci | reverse complement strand
AGGTGAAAATATTTTAATCGGGAAAGCCTTGTGATGATTATTATTACAGGGGTTCCCGATTATTTTATGCTTTTATGTTGCGGATATAAGGTTATTACAAATGAAAAATCATCAGAGGCTTTTCAGTATTATAAATATTTTAAGGAGAAAGTAAATACTCTTGAAGATTATAACGAACTTTTAAAAAGGCATACTGAAATAAATCATACTGAACTCAAAGAAAAATCTTGGCTTTTCAATGATAATACCTCAAGTGATATTATAAATAAAATTAAAAGTAAAGGAAGTCAACTATCAGACATTAGCACCTTAGATATAAAAAGAGGTATTACAACCGGTTTCGATGATGCATTTATTTTGAATGATACCGCTAAAAATGAACTACTAAAGAATGAATTAAAATCGAAAGAGATTATTAAACCATTGCTAAGAGGCAAGGACATTAATAAATTTACAATTAAACCAAATGGTTTGAGTTTATTATTTATCCCTTGGCATTTTCCTCTTCATAAAGACGAAACTATTAATGGAAGTTCAGACGTTGCAGAAAGGCAATTGAATAAAGATTATCCGTTTTTATACAAACACCTTACTACTTACAAAGACAAACTTAGTGATAGAAATAAGGCTGAAACTGGAATAAGGTATGAATGGTATGCTTTGCAAAGATGTGCAAACACGTATTATGAAGATTTCAATAAAGACAAAATAATGTGGGGCTTAATTTCTGGTAATTGGGGTTTTGCACTTGATGAAGAAAAACATTTTCTAACCAGTGCATCTTTCTTTTTAACATCAGAGACTATACCATTGAAATTTTTACTTGCCCTATTTAATAGTGAACTATATAGATATTATTTCATTAAAATTGGTGAATATACAGCTGGTGGTGCATATGTATTGAAGAAAACATCAGTAGAAAAATTTATTATCCCATCAATAGGTGAAAAAGAGCAGATACCATTTATAGTGTTAGTTGATAAAATACTTTCTGCTAAGCAACAGGGTAAAGCCAGTAAAGAACTTGAAAAGCAATTAGATGATTTAGTTTATACGCTTTTCGACATAACAGAAGAGGAGCAGAAAATAATTGAAGGGCAATAAAATCATAAAACAATGTTTGATAAACTAATCCGAGAACTAGAAAACTTAAATAACAAAAAAATATCAGTTCCAATAAATGCTGATGCAGAAGGGTATATTGACAAAGAGTGTCCAGGTGAAGAATGTTTGTTTCAATTTAAAGTAAAAGAGGAAGACTGGGCAAATCTATTCAAAGACGAAGCAAAAGAAATTGGTGCGTTAGTAACCGAACAGCCAATACAAAAACCTTGGGGACAAACTGTTGGTTACATTCGAGATATTGACGGATTTTTACTTGAAATTTGTACACCAATGAAATAACGAAACCTAGAACACCAGCCACTAATCGAGTAGACCGCCCCGCCAGCTAGGCTGACGGGGAGAGCCTCTCACACCACTGTACGTACGGGTCTCGTATACAGCGGTTCATTAAGATGTG
>NZ_FMYP01000163.1 GCF_900096565.1 Williamwhitmania taraxaci | reverse complement strand
CTCAAATTAATTCATAAATTTGGTCACGAAATCATCCTTTTTTTGTGGCACAATATCACCGAAACAAGTGGCACAATATCACCGAAATATCAAGTGATGCATATTTAAAATTAAAGCCATATGAATTCACCCATCTTCGACAGCCATTTTCAACCGTCCCATATTCTGGGCCAGTTCACTTCCTTCACCTGCAAGTTTCGTATTTACAGAATGTGAATACTTTATTGGGCTTGAGCAATTTGTTACAATAGCTATCTATTTTAAATCAATATCCCATCTACCATCAATACCTCATCCATCAGCTGTCAGCTGTCAGCTGTCATGTATTTCCACACTAAGCTAGCAATATTATTAGTAAGTAATACATCTGATGGCAACCCTTTAGCATTTGCTTGGGTTGGGTGAGTTTCTTAGGCATAAAAAGAGGCGGTGCAGGTGCATCGCCTTTTTACGTTTGCGGCTAAACGGGTATTTGCGCCAGGCAGCAGCTAATACATTCTCTCTGGGCACTTCGTGCCGCTTAAAGTCCTATTTATTGTAGCCTGTGCCTTTATTGTAGGGTTTTTAAGCTTCGACTTTTGGCTTCTGAGAAGTTTTTCTTAAGCGAACTATTTTTTGCTTTTTCAATTCTTTTTTCTTCTTAAAGAATTCACTTAAAGCCTTTTCTTCAGGTAGAGTTAAAGGTTCTTGACTTCCAATAAAGTCCACATCTAATTCTTTTCTTCTCGTTTTCATCTCTATTGGTTTTTAAAATATTTATCGATTAGTATCAAGGCAGATTGTGTCTCAATTATCATCAACCGTCCACCAAAGTGAGTAGCACCCAAAGTATCTTCATAATGCTTTATAAGTTGGGTTTTTGAAATAAATGCAAGATTACCTTCATGTCCTCTCTGAAAAGAGAGTTTGCAAACAAATGCAACAAGATTTCCTGGAACTCCTACATAAATTTTGCTTTTCCCTTTATTGAATGGTGCGCTTTCAATAAGATGCATATAAACATGGTCTGTCTTAATCTGAACGCTTAGAAGTCCTTGAATAATATTGGGATTATTTACGATTGTTAACTTGTAAACGTCTCTTTCTGGCTGTTTGTATTCGTCAAGCCAATTAAAGACCCAACCATTCTTATTGGTAGTATTTTTAAGGTCTGCTTTTGTCACAATAGAAATTTCGGTTGGAAAACTATCACCTGAGACAACATTCTCAATCGAATTGGTGAGTTTATCAACGATAAAATCTAGCCCTATTTCAGCCTTTTTTCTCATTAAACAAATATACTAAAAAAGATGGATTATTTCAAGGAAGTTGAGATATTGGCTAAGAAACACTGGCATTGGCTACAACGCTAAGTATATGGCAAGTTGGGGTTAAAATGTGCTACCCTATCGAGATACACAGAAGTTTATTAACAGCACGAATAGTCAAATTGGAACGACACACCCAATTTGCTATATACATTGTGTGTGCCTTGAATGGTAAATATAGTAAAAGTTCTTTAAACGGAAGCGTTTTTGGAACAAGTCCAGAGGGTGAAAGTCCCTTGTGCGCGGAGT
>NZ_FMYP01000162.1 GCF_900096565.1 Williamwhitmania taraxaci | reverse complement strand
CGATTGTGACAAAGAAATGCGGAATAGAAGAAAGAAATGGACGATTATGACAAAAAAAAACGATAATAAATGAAAGAAATGAAGAATTGTATTACAGAAAGTCATAATTTGCATAAAAGAAATCGAACATTGAGCGTAGAAAACCAATAATGGGTTAAAATAATCCTCGGTATTGTATAGAGATTTAGCATTGCGGAGAGAAAAGAGGATTAGTGTGGTATAGATTTAATATTCAATGGGAGTATCTAAGTTTAGGTTACTCTTTATCATTTAATACTAATTCTTAAAACTTACCATTATGAACACTAATCAAGAGGACAGATTTAGTATGTACTATGTTGTAATGAATACTTGTGATAAGTATAAAGCAGTATGGGAAACCAATGCAGTATTTTCAGCAACTTACAATCTTTGGGTTGCAAAAATACCATTAATAGAACAAAACAGGGACGCCCAAATCCTAGAGACAACAGGTATAACGACGAACAAAACAGCAAGGCGGGCCACAATGACCGAGAAAGCATTATTTGTGGAAAATAGGCTACAATCGTACGCTAATGTTGAGAATAATCCTGAATTGCTTGAAAGTATAAAATATACGGTATCGGACTTGAAAAAGGCGAGAGATACCGATGTGATTGGTATTTGTAATACGATACTTGCCAGAGCAAATGCCCATGCTGCAGCCATTGTGGCTTATGGCGTTACGGCTGATATGATTACAGACTTACAAGCTGCAATAGTGGCTTATACTACAACACTTGCCAACCCAAAGGCTGCGAGATCGCAAACAAAAACGGCAACACAAAACCTTTCGGATCTTTTTAAGGAATCAGATACGCTTTTGAACACGCGACTGGATTTGGATATTGAACTATTTAAGATTACGAACCCAGATTTTTTCAGCCAGTATAAAACTGCCCGTATGATAACGGCAACGGGTGGTGGTGGAACTTCGGTTTTGGGAAGAGTGATTAATGCCGGAAGTGGCGAACCTATGAAAGGGGTAACATTTACGTTTTATGCTGAGCCAAATGGAACAATGAAGGCTGCTGGAGGTGAAAAGGTAAAACCGATTGTAAAGAAGAGTGCGGATAAGGGAAAATTCCGAGCGAAACTTCCTGAAAATATGTATAGGGTAGTTGTTGAGAAAATAGGATTTAAAAAACAGGAGATAGTTATAACCGTGGCCAACGGTGAGAGCACTAACTTGAATATAGAACTTGAAATGAACTAATTGAAGGCACTATGATTTGATTGATTTAATAATTGATGTGATTAAAAAGCCCTGCGGAAGCGGGGCTTTTTTGGTTATATTGTTGAGTATGGCAGATAGTAGGCATCGCTGGGGGCTTCGTGATGGTTAAAGGACTGGTTATTAGGGGGTGGTGTTTAATTACTACTTAAGCCTCAATATTTTATACCGCGTGTTACCAGCTGTTTATCATTTTTGGAGTATGTAAACTAAACTCTGTCTACTACAAAAAAGTGTTACACTTGTATTAGAAAAGAGAAAAGATGGAATCAGAAGAATTTAAGATCATGC
>NZ_FMYP01000161.1 GCF_900096565.1 Williamwhitmania taraxaci | reverse complement strand
TCCGCGCACAAGGGACTTTCACCCTCTGGACTTGTTCCCAAAACGCTTCCGTTTAAAGAACTTTTACTATATTTACCATTCAAGGCACACACAGGCGTTTGGCAAAAGTGGCGGTTCAGTGCTCCGCAGAAACATTTGTGGTTAATCGAAGTTGGTTCTCCGCATCAACATTTGTGGTGAAAATCGCCACCTTCGCCAAGCGCCAAACCGTTAGGCGTCACCAAAGAACGACACTGCTCAATAGAAACATAACATGAAAAGAACGATTTTAATAATAAGCTTAATATTCAACATTAATCTGATTTTCGGACAAGATGTTAAAATCCTTGATGGATATATAGATAAGTATCCGATTCAGATGTTTTTAAACTATGACAGCTCAAAAGTGACTGGATTCTATTTTTATGAAAAATATGGAAAACCGATTCAGATTTCTGGAGAGCATTCCCAAAAGCAACTAAAATTAACAGAACAACATGATGTCAAAGGAACCTGGGAATCTGAATCTGAAGGGACTTTTATCGTAAATGAAGATTTTATTGGCAAATGGAAAACAAAAGATAAGGAACTAAATGTAAAATTGACTGAAACGGATTCAGAGATAAAATGGGTGAATTTTAAACAAAAGGTTGAATTGACTCATACATTTCAAAATCACAAAAAACACTCTTACCCTATTCAAATATCAATTGAAATCCCCAATTTTGAAAAGAATAGAGAATTAATGAATTTAGTTGTTCCTGAGATTTTTGGTATAAAAAGAGAACCTTACAGCTCAACATGGAATTATTATAATAGGTTCATTACTAAAAATTATACAGAATACCTTAATGAAGATTTTTCAGAAGAATATCCTCAATATTTCGAAATCAACATGAGAGGAATAGTCGTAAGTATGATTGACAGTATTTTAAATTATAAAACAAGTGGATATGTTTATCAAGGTGGTGCACATGGATATGGTTTTGAGACTTACTATGTTTTCGATTTAAATAAAATGACAAGATTAAAATTTGAAGACATATTTAAACCAGACACAAAATCAGAAATTGCAAACTTATTATTTGAGAAAGATAATAAAGAGCATAAACTTGAAGACTTTGAGAAAAATATTGGAAATATTTATTTGACAAATAAAGGAGTTGGATTCTTTTTTAACCCATACCAGCTTGATTGCTATGCATGTGGAACGTTTAATTATTTTTTAGATTTCTCAGAATTACAAGGACTATTAAAGTAATATAAATGGCGAACGCCTAATCGAGTAGGCTGCCCCGCCAGCTAGGCTGACGGGGAGAGCCTCTCACACCATGCGAGCCTTGCTCCCACAACGCCTCCGTTTAGAGAACTTTTATTATATTTACCATTAGAGGAACACACAAAAAATTGGCGATTCAGTGGTTAAATGAAGTTTTGTGCTGCGTATCAAGTTTTGTGGTGGCAGACAGTTTAGTACTTCGAAATCGCCAACTTCTTGTAGCTGCAAACCGTTGGTTTTCATGCAAGACTGACAGTTTAAACGAGTATTAACTGCAAGATTCAACTCACAAATGCAACTTGGGTTAACTGATTATATGTTAAGAGGGGAGAGATAAACCCTAGCCTTTTTCTAGGCCGACTG
>NZ_FMYP01000160.1 GCF_900096565.1 Williamwhitmania taraxaci | reverse complement strand
CTACAACATCGGGGTGAAACCTTCGGGGAGTAGCCCCTTATTTTTATTCAACTAACGTTTCAACTGGAATCTTTTTGTCGGACAGTAGTGATTTTCTTTGTTTTATGAAACCTAATATTTCAAAATGAACTTCGTTTTAGTAGTTATTAAAATCAAATTTATTGTTGCAAAAACAAAAATATGAAACACATCGCTATAATAATTTTAATGCTATCGATGATGGCTTCTGTCACTGCGCAGACTGTCCTGCCTGCTGATAGCCATACTGCATATGTAGTTTTGCGTAAACACTTGAAAGCAAAGTTTTTGAGAGGGTGTATTGTATTAACGGGTAAAGAAAACCCTGATAGCGTTATGCGCGATAAATCTGAAAGGGATTATGGGGACTTTTTTATACATCAGGTATGTTATGCTTTTGGGGATTGGGCATTAACGCCTGATTTTAATATGTGTCGGATAGATATTCAAAGCATATGGCCGGATTTCGAATTTTATAAGATTGGATTTCCCGAATTTACTTCGCGTAACGATAGCATTGTGGGTTTTTATAGCTATAGAGATAGATATTTTGGTGGATATGATACAGACAACCCTTTATACGGAGATAATTTGATTGCATACAACCACAAGTCAGAAATGGTAATATATCTCGATTGGCCAAATAATGTTTTCTTTCACTGGTCAACGTTTGAACGTTATCAAAAAAACTATCCTAACTTAAGTTGGCGTGCGCTGCCTGTCCTTTCGAAGAAGCAGGTTCCTCTTTTATCACCAAAAACACGTAATGAGCGAAAAAAGTTGCTGGTTAGCGAGTTAATGAAGAATATTTACAGTTACAGGTTGATGAAATCTGGTATTCTAGATAGCTTGCGTGACGAGAATAATAGATTAAAAGAAAATGCGGAGCAATTTCCTCTATTAGACAGCTTAATACCCGATTTTGATGAGAACCTATTCCTGAGGGCTGATGTGGTTAAAAATCGAAATGAGAAAATTGAGTACTGGCGTTTCGAATACCCTGGCTACGATTCGCTGTATAGTGCGCGAGGAAGTCGGAGGAGCAAGGCGTGGGAGAAGTATTGGCCACTAAAGCGGCAATACTATGTAGTGGGCTTTGAACTAGAGCGCGAGCTAGTGCATTTTATTAGCGGTGATGACTTTTACAAAACGCCTTTCGCCAATTGCTACCTGCCCTATACCCAACGGGACATGCTGACGCACGATTCTGCCTCATTTGCCACTAAGCGGGAGTGGTATGTTGAGGATCGTATGAGTTCGCTATTCCCCGATTTGTACTTTACGCTGAGACACGATTGGGGTGTTGAATCTTGCAGCGAGGATGAAAAATATTGGTATTTTATACTTCATAGCGTAATGCCATACAATAAAACAGTTTCGTTTTATGACGATTTTGGTAATAAAACTGGTGAGTCGTGTTGCTTGTCGCCTTATAATAAATTTTGCGACTATCGCGTGCGCATGAGCAAGTTGAACTGGGAATTAGTTGAAATAGTTGACACTATTAAATGTAATGATTCAGACTATTGATATGAAACTCCTCGCTATCGCGGACATGCTGTCCGTGAACTACAAGCCATTGCTAGTGCCGCAAAACTGGCACTAAGCAATAAGGCAGCATAATCGCAGCCATGCCAAGAGCAAAAAGCGGTGGCATGGGCCCGCTG
>NZ_FMYP01000159.1 GCF_900096565.1 Williamwhitmania taraxaci | reverse complement strand
CTTAACAGTCGGCCTAGAAAAAGGCTAGGGTTTATCTCTCCCCTCTTAACATATAATCAGTTAACCCAAGTTGCATTTGTGAGTTGAATCTTGCTATGAAATAAGGTGGAGCTATGCTCCTCCTTAAAATGTCTTTGTAAAAAACTGTAAATAAACATCTGAACAGATGGCTATGTGATTTATATTGATACTGTTAAAGGCTAATTAAAATGTTTTAGAATGAAAAAATTTTATCTCTCTCTGCTTCTTATCGCTTTTTCAGAAATTTGCTTTGCCTCTTGGGTGAAAATTGTTACAAGCAATGAGTGTGATTACCTCTCAGTATGTGGTGGAGGTCAACTAGCCCATCGATATTCAGATGAGAATGGTTTTAACAATCCGTCTATTTATTGTTCTGATATGAAAAAGATCATTGGGCATATACAAAATAGGATGCTTCAGAGAGTGCCTGCTTTAAAAGAGAAGTTTGGAATTCAAGAATTGATATCAACCGAAACTATGTAAATTATGAATGTATGTAAAAAGACGTTGCTGTTTCTAGTGGGTGTTGTGTTAATGATTTCCGGGAAATCTCAGGCGAGATATACTGGGGCTGAGATTACTAAGGCTGGTTTCACTTATATCTGCTTAAAAGATTCAAGCAAAAGCACTATTTCTGATTCCATAAGGTTTGTAGTGAATATCTCACTAGGGAAACCAAAGCCACTCTTACTGTTTATTCAGGGTTCAGGTAATGGAAGCATCATATTCAAAGGTGATGGGTTCTCCTTCTCGCTCCTATCCTCATTTACTACAGACAGTTTAATTGCAAAGTATACCTGTGTGTTAATTGGCAAGCCTTTTACTGCGCTTGTTTCTGATATGGATGGATTAAGCAAGACATATGATACAACTCAACGTAGTTTCACTCAATTTCAATATGAGGATTGTCTGTCGTATTATGTAAAAAGTGCGACACAAGTATTAGAGTATATGGCACAGCAACCATATGTTGATTCAACGAGAATGTTTGTGGTCGGCCATTCTCAAGGATATGCCGTAGCTGCAAAATTAGCTGCAGATTATCCCCGTAGAATAAAGAAAGTTGCGTGTCTTTCCGCTGGTATTTTTGATAGACAGAGCGGAACAATAATGCACATTCGAGAGCAGGAGCGAGGTGGAATAATTACACACGACAAAGCGCAAGAATACATTAATGCAATTTATGAACACTATTCTGGGCTCAAACAATACGTTGAAGAGAAGTTGGCAAGGGAGTCTGGCTATGCCCCAGAGATTGCGTCCTATATGAACTCATATTCTTTCGATTATGAGCCAGCTCTTAATAATTTGTTGAAGATTAGGATTCCGCTTCTCGTCATATATGGGACTAACGATTTAGGATCGTTAGATAATGATTTGCTGCCTCTGTTCTTTACTCGAGCAGGGAAAGTAAATCTTACAATGAAATGCTACCCCGGTTATGATCATAATTTCTTTAGTTATGATTGTGATTCTGAAGGGAAAGTAGTAAAGGAAAATTTCAACTGGCCTGAGGTGTTTCTGTTTGTAAGTAATTGGCTTCAGAAATAGTTTCTTTAGTGGAGCAGTTGTAGCATTTGTTTTTTATATCTAGACTATGCTAAAAAGAAAGGGATACTTAAGGTGTTTTGCCGATTTGTGATACATTGTTTTCTCACTAAGTTTACTATCTTCGAACACCAAACCAGCAATTCAATCTGAATGTCCTTTCACCACTATAACCAACCCGATGCCATGGACTGCGGCCCCATTCGCCAGCTGGCGAACAGGCTCTGCCTTCGCATGGTGGCGAGGCACTATGGTTAGC
>NZ_FMYP01000158.1 GCF_900096565.1 Williamwhitmania taraxaci | reverse complement strand
GAGTAATTCTCATCTTCCTGTTCTGAAAAAATGCAATTCCTTTCTCTCCAATCAATCCTATAAGTTGCATTTGTTACTTGAATTTAGGATTTATTAACTGAACCGCTAAAAAAACTCTCGTATTTCCCAAAACCTAATTCACCAAAGGTTCCGAACAATATTTGAGATGGAGTGCCCACTGAAACCTTTTGATCAGACATTAAACTCTTCGCTGAGATATTAATCAAGCTAGAAGCAAAACCGTTGACCATTAGATTACTTGGATTTATAGTGCTCAGAAATGAACTATTTAAATTTACATCCTTTGCTGATTCCAAAATATTCCAGTTACCTGTACCTATTCTATTTGAAAAAGTATTTGCAGCAAACTGCCCACCTGCATCGAATAAGCCAGCACTTAAACTTGCTTCTCCAAATCCAGTAATATAGTTACTCACGATAGGTAAACTGCCCCACGAGGTTTCAGCAAGCAAAGAAAATTCGGCAGCAACATAAGGGGCAGCAACAACACCACCAAAAAACAATCCAACATTAACCAACCCACCAAGTGCAATTTTAGCATTTCTGTTATCAATAACCTTTATGTCCTCATTAGTAAGTAATCCTTGTGTTTTCAACCTAGAATTACTCGCCCATTGGCGACAAATAGCAGGATATGGCTCTAAACCATCAAGATCAATAGCCATAATTGGCGTATTCCCTGCAAACTGATATGGTGTATACCAAGGATAGCTCTTCGTCAGCGGATCGACGCTAAGGAACTTGGCAATGCGGGCATCGTAAATGCGGAAGCCGTAGTCGTAGGTAGCGTCGCTACCCTTCATATCGGCATCCTTTTCCTTGCCGTTGTAGCCGTAGCGGTAAGCGTTTTGGCCGCTCACCGAGCCTAGGCCGGGCATGGCCATACCAAATGGGTAGTAGTGGTAGGTGCCAGAGGCTAGGGCGTCGTAGAAGGTGGGGGCCGAGCCGCTCTTGGTATCGCTTACCACGGCACGCACGTTGCCCAGGTGGTCCTTAAGCTCATACTCCTTGAGGCCCACGGTGCGGGTGAATGTTTTCGTGCCATTGCTTGCCATACCACAAACTTAGCGATTATTTCGGCACTGGCAAGTAGTGCGGTGCGGCTAATTTGCCGCCGCGTAGTAGTTGCACCCGGACTAGCTAGTATCCAACACAAATCTATACAAGCGCACAAGTCTCCCCTCTCAGGGGAGATTTAGAGGGGTCGAGTAACCCCACCCAACCCCACAAAAAAAGAGATGCAGGCATAATGCCCACATCTCATTTAAAAAATACCCATTTCATTATGGCTAACATCGTCCACCATCCTTACAGTAGTTCCGTTCGAACAGTGCTATTTGTCCGAGCTATCGGGGTTACTTTGACACACTATCTACAACCTCGATGTATTTTTTCCATTCTTTAAAATAGTTAATCTTTTTACGCCTTATTTTTAAAAGCCCATTCTCATCCTCTAAAAGCCTGGAGTTTTTTGGATTCGTTCGAGCATAAACCATTTCGCAGGTATCCCCAATGTTAACTATTTCAAGATGCGGCAAATACCGACCATGTCCCTCATAAACCTTACCATTATTTACAAAGGTATACCTTATAGAACCCCTTGACTTCGGACCTTTGTATTTCTCAACAATAATTGCAATACCGTAAACAGGCTCATGATTTAATTGAGTTTTTCGCTTGGATAAACCAAGAAAACCATAAACCATAACAGCTGCAAGTGGAATACCGAATCCTAGCAAAATTACCAAAGGCTTTTTAAGGTTGCTCTGCATAAATTACTTTGGCTGTAATCTAAAAAAATGTTGTTGATAATATTTTGTTAGCATTAAAATGCTGCACTAACCTGAATTACTCCACTATTCCAATTTTGCG
>NZ_FMYP01000157.1 GCF_900096565.1 Williamwhitmania taraxaci | reverse complement strand
TTATAATGGAGTAAGCGGAAATGGAACTGATTTAATTGGCTTTAATTTATTACCAGCCGGACAAATTCAAATAGAGAATGGTTTTAGGCATGAGGCTGGTGCTGGAAGTGATTCATTCTTATATACTTCAACAGGAGATGGAATAATGGTTGCTCGTTCTTTTTGGTCAGGAGTTAAGGGGATTAATCGTATTGGATTTCTGGGTTTTGTTAGCATCAGGTGTGTTAAAGATTAGCTATATGAGGTTAAGGATCGATTTGCTTGGGCTATGATTCTCCAGTGCTATGCATTGTTGTGTGTTGTAAGTATTCTCCCATTGGGGCGATAATTCCCCCAATGGTAATTAGAGTAATTAAGTTTTTGGTTTTTTTTGATTGGCGTAGCGGCTGTCTGATGGTTAAGAGTTGTTGAGTGCAAATGATTAGTGTTATGAAAGATAGGTTAAGTCGTTTTGTTTTTACTTGTTTAGCGCTTTTAGGCATTACAGTAATAACTGTAAATGCTCAAGAACAGAACCTTTATTGCATTGCCGTGAAGCAACACTATTCCGCATGGGGCGATTGTGGCAGTCCGAGTTTTAATTCTGTTGATGTAAAAATTAATAATTCGGATTCAACCCTTAAGGTATTAACAATTTATACAAATAAAAAAGACAGTGTTTTGCCCTTTGGCGAGGACTATTATAACGCTAGTGAGTATAAAAACGTTTCAGGCTTAGTCGATCTTAGAAAAAATCCACTTACCGGTATACATGTGTATGGCCATGTAAACGGTATGGAGAATGATAACAATCTTGATTATGAGTTTGAACTTTCCGATTTAAAAGTTGGTGAAAGTACCCTGTCGCGCGATGCATCCGACCCCTGTAGTAATAGTTGGAACTGGAGTGGTAAGCGACAAGGGTATAACATGACTACCACCATATACATTGATGACCCTATCCACCTTAGGAATGGTAACACATCAACCAATTCGAAATACTGCCTCGATACCGAGGTTTTGCCTCTGCATGTAGGACCTTACTATGACAATAAAAGCAAGGAAAAGCCAGTGTTGGAGGTTGCACTTGATAATGGCGGGGAGTATTTGGATACCGTTCGTGTTACTGTCAGTCCAGATGCAATAATCAATTTGACCTATGAAAAGATAGCTGGGCGCAAAGATGATCCTAGTTCAAATTATTATAAGTGGATGGGGCGCAGCTTGAAATTCAGGGTGGTAAAAACATTGCTAAACGGCAAGAAAACGGTTGGGAAACCGGTCTTAGGTGTTGTTTTCTATCCAAAAGGATTGCAGTATACAATTATGGGTATCAAGCGTACCTATTGCAATAGTGATGTTATTGTTAAGGTGAAGTTGGACAATTACGCCGATACCGGGTATATCAATATTGATGAGAAATATTTTTATTGGGTTGCAGCAGTGTTTGTTAATGGTGTGATGGATCCTTCTCTTATATATAAATGTCAAATGGAGTCGTTAGGTGATTTAACCTATAGAATAGTAATAAGTGATAATAACGGTAAGGACCCATTCAATGAGCCTAATCCAGTTCCAGTAGAATGGAAACTTCAGCTACAAGAGACAAATAATACAGGTAGTTTTGCCTGTGTAAGGTCATTCACTATTCCTGCAAAGCCGCCTAAGATTACCGCTTCCCAAATTGGCAAAGAAATGTTTCCTCTCGGCGACCCGGTGGTGAAGTACGACGTACCCGATATGAATCACCCCTATGTGTTGCTTAAAATTGAAGACGATTTTGCCTTTTCTTACCTTCGAAAGCCGTATAAGATTGTTTGTGGTACAGATACTTTGGCAACTATTAATGATTTGCCCGATTCATACGATGCCATGACCACAACTCAAAAAGATAGTGTTGATCTTATTTTTGAGAA
>NZ_FMYP01000156.1 GCF_900096565.1 Williamwhitmania taraxaci | reverse complement strand
ACATCTTAATGAACCGCTGTATACGAGACCCGTACGTACAGTGGTGTGAGAGGCTCTCCCCGTCAGCCTAGCTGGCGGGGCAGCCTACTCGATTATCGGTAGCTCTTCTTCCTTCGTTCGTTGGTCAGCCGTTACAAGTTGTCGGTTACAAACTGTTGTGAATAGCTTTTAATCATTTGTCGAACTTGTCGAAACTGCTCTAAAATTTCTTCTTCTGTCCCAGTTGATTTTGCAGGGTCGGGAAAGTTTTGATGAAACTTTTTTGCCTTTGTCGGAAAGAATGGGCAACGCTCTTTTGCATTGTCGCAAACGGTAATTACAAAATCAAAGTCAATGTCTTTATACTCGTCAATGTTGTTAGAAGTATGGTTTGAAATGTCAATGCCGTCCTCTTTCATTGTAGCAATTGCTCTCGGATTTACTCCGTGAGTTTCAATACCTGCACTATAAATTTCTGCTTTGTCGCCTGCAAAATGTCGTAAGTAACCTTCTGCAATTTGGCTTCGGCAACTGTTTCCTGTGCATAACACTAATATTCTTTTCATTATGATTAATCTATTTTAACTACACTAATAAATATCCATAGTAGGTTTATAATTGTAAATCTTGGGTCAAACCCATAGTAAAAGTTCAGTCCAATAATACCCGATAGGATTATTAAGAAGCGTTTGTGTCTGCCAATATATTCTATTATATGTTTCATACTTTTAACAACAGCCACTGCCTGGCTTACAAGAATTTTGAATTGTAACTTGTGCTAAATTTATTTTCAATTTTTCTTTTGGAATGCCACAACTATCAGAAGCTAAACAAGCTGTTTGTTTTGAAATAAGAACAAAGTTTTTTCCATTGAAATCTAAATCATATTTACCGATTGTTTCAGCTTGATATTCAACTTCAATTTCTAAATCTTCCATTCCCAATTTTTCTTCGGATAGTTTAATGATGTTAAGCAACTTTGTCGGTTTTAAGCGGTGTTCAAAATCGTTTGCATCCCATAATTGAAAGTTCGCCACTTTCTCATTTCTGATTGTCCCACCGCAGTCAATAAAGTGCTTAGTTACTACTCCAACTTCGGTAACGTGGAAATTTTCAGGAACAGTAGTTCCGTTTTGAAGTTTGAAATTCACTGCTTCGGCTGTGCCTAAATGTTTTTTTATTTCTGATAATTTCATATTGCTTTTTATTTATTTGGTTAACAACAATTACTTTTTTTCTTTTCTAATTTGGTTGAAATGTTTGCAAAATAGCTTTGCAGTTTGTCAATTGCCCTTTCGTCTATGCAGTAACAAATAGTATTACCTTCAATGTCGCCTTTGATAAGTCCAGCATTTTTTAATTCCTTTAAATGTTGCGAAACTGTCGGCTGTGCTAAAGGAAGTTCATTAACTATGTCGCCACAAATGCAAGTGTCCACCTTCATTAAATATTCCATAATGGCAACCCTTGCAGGGTGTCCCAATGCCTTTGCGAGTGTCGCAATGGCGTTTTGTTTGTCGGTAAAGTGTTCTGTCTTTGTCGCTCCCATTTCAAATATTTATATTGCAATATTACGATAAAGATTTGAGGTAACAAGTAGCCCCGTGAAATAATTTATCCACTGTCAATTTATATATTGTTTGGTCTTAACTTTCGCCTGTTTTTAGCACAAACTTTCAGGTTAGCACTGTCGTCATAGAGTTACCGATAACGGTTTGGCGCTTGGCGAAGAAGCGGATTTCGAAGCACAAAACTGTCTGCCAGCACTGAACTTGATACGAAGCACAAAGCTTCATTTAAGCACTGAACCCGCTTTTTTGCCAAACGCCTGTGTGTGCCTTGAATGGTAAATATAGTAAAAGTTCTTTAAACGGAAGCGTTTTTGGAACAAGTCCAGAGGGTGAAAGTCCCTTGTGCGCGGA
>NZ_FMYP01000155.1 GCF_900096565.1 Williamwhitmania taraxaci | reverse complement strand
TAAATGCACCTAAAAAAGTGGCACAACTTCGACCGAAACGCCTGGCACAACTTGAACCGAAATGGGTGGCACAACTTCGACCGTTTTATCTACTTCGAACACCATTACTTCAGTAGAGAAAATAATTAATGACTACGGCCACATAAGATGCCATAGAAACTTTATTATAAATCCAATGCTCGCTGTAAATTTCTGCAAACAAACCTCCACAATCCCGATCGAAGGTATTAACATACCCGTTTCGAGAAGGAAAAGGAGCGACATCGAAAACATTCCAAACCAATAAAAGAAAATGAAAACGGATGAACGGTTATTGCAAATGCTATTGGTTGATGACATTATCTACATTGAGAAAGACAATGGTTGCACAATCGCAAATACAAAAGGAAATAAACAGAAAATTATAGAAATCACTTTGGATAAACTTGAAGAACAACTACCCCAAGATAAATTCTTTAGAGTTCACAAAAGTTTCATTGTCAATCTTGCCGAAGTTGCTGAAATTATTCAAGATGGGAAAACCCAACTAGCAATTCTAAAAAACAGGAAGGAAATTCCAATCTCCAAACGAAGGAATAGACTTCTACTATACAAACTACGCGAATACTCAATAATGATCTAATACCTTACAATTGAACTATGAAACGTTTTCTTAATTCTCTACTAGGGGAAAATGGCTTTATGCTCTTTTTCGTCATCATCTCATTCTACTGGTTGATAATGTTTATAAATAGCACGTTTATTCTAACTGATGATTTGATGTATAACTCATTGCTTAGTGTTATTCCTGATGGCTATATTGAAAAAGCCATTTCACTTCAACATAAATGGGCATGGGTAGGCTATGTAATATTCCCTATTGGTCTGTTTATTAAGTTCATATTCATCAGTGCATTTATTACCACCGGAGCTATATTCTGTGGATATGATATCGGGTTTAAGAAGATTCTTAAAGTAGTACTACTCTCAGAGAGTCTTTTTATTTTGGTAGGCATAGGAAACACACTTATGCTACTCCTCTCAAATGTTAATTCAATTACAGATGTTCAAAGTTTAAATTTGACTAGCATTTGCTCTATCGGCTTCTTAATCAAAGATAGTGCACCTTCATGGTTAATAGCACCAATGAATACTTTAAACTTATTTGAGCTAATATATTTTATGCTTTTAGTAGTAGGAATTAGAATTACAGCAGAAGAAAAGGCATCAAAGAGTAACTTATGGGTAATCACAAGTTATGGTTCTTACCTATTTATCTGGATAATAGTATTAACCTATTTAAGCGTAACCTATGCATAATTCACTTAAAAAAACAATTATTACAATCACAATAGCAGTAGTTGTGATAATGCTTGGTCTCTTAGTTTTTGATATAACAAAAAAGGTATCTAAACAATCAGTGTTTGCGGAAATTAAAACATTACATGTTAAAACGTTGGATAGTACAAACGTAACATTGGCGTTGAATCAACCCGATACCACTCTTATAATGATATTCAACTCCGAATGTGATATTTGCAAAATAGAGTTAGGAAAAATGCTTATAGACTATCCTCTGCTAGAAAAGTATAGAATCTGCCTCCTTTCTAGGCAAAATATTAGTGTTCTGAAGCAATTTCAGATAAAACAAAACCTAGATAATTATCCGAGTATTGAACTATTCAAAATAGATGAACGGCTAACAGAAGAACCCTTCAATACCGCACCAAACCCCTCAGTATTTATTTATGACAAAAACGGAAAGGCAATATTTCAAAGAAAAGGATACACAAACATTAGTGAATTGATAAATCTGATCGCAAATGGCAAAAATAGCTGAAAAACAAAGGCTGTAATCTAAAAAAATGTTGTTGATAATATTTTGTTAGCATTAAAATGCTGCACTAACCTGAATTACTCCACTATTCCAATTTTGCGAC
>NZ_FMYP01000154.1 GCF_900096565.1 Williamwhitmania taraxaci | reverse complement strand
TCGCAAAATTGGAATAGTGGAGTAATTCAGGTTAGTGCAGCATTTTAATGCTAACAAAATATTATCAACAACATTTTTTTAGATTACAGCCATTTTTTTGTAATCAATTCAAGGTCTACTTCTGCTGAATCTGAAATCATGTGAATGCTCACAGTATCAATCAAAATTGGCTCTCCCTCTTGAATCTGAATAATTATTTTAACAGTATTCCTTTTGTCATTAATCTTCAGCGATTTCACTTCTGCCTGTGCATCTAAAAAACCTTCGCTCTGATATATACTCACAAGCCTCTTAAGATCAATATTTATTAACTCAGTGCTGTAGAGCGATGGTTCGTCTTTGGTAAGCAACTTTTGAAGGTATGAAACTGGCTCCAATACCATACCGTCAAGCAGAATATCTTTTTTCAAGGTTTTATTACCATGAAAAACAACCTTTCTTACTGCATAGTTTTCTTGGGCCGATGCCACAATTGACCAACCAAACGTGAAAATTAAAACAACTACAAATTCAGCTAGGATCTTTCGCAAATCACAAACCATTGAATCTAATATTAAAAAATTGCCAATAGCATTCGTATAATGTGTTCGTTGAAAATAAACTTTCTACACCTCGCCTACAAACTATCCAACGAAAACTATGCCACGAACTTAATAATCCTTAGAATCAACGAAGATCAAAATTACTTATTAGTAGGATAATAGTATTGATTTTAGAAATATTATTTCCCTAAACCATTCTTTTGTCCTTTTTTATCGTCTTGAGTATCTGCTTTGGCTACTTTCGTTGAAGCAGACAATCGACCATGAATAAAATCTGAATATACCTTGGTGAATTCCGCACCAAAAAAAACAATCATTGATGAATATGATGTCCACAATAGGATAAGGATTATAGAACCTGCTGCACCATATCCTGAACTAGGATCGGCCTTGCCAAAATACAATGCCAAACCGGATTTACCAATTGCAAACAAAAGGGATGTTATGAATGCGCCTATCCACACTGTACTCCACTTGATTTTTGTATCAGGCAAGTATTTAAACATCAGTGCAAATAATACCGCAATAATCCCCACTGAGAAAACCAAACTGAGCATTTTGAAAACTATCAGTAAAGACTCTGACCAGTTTTGGACTACCCATGAGCTGAATGCTGATAATAAAGAGGAAATAAGAAGAGAAATAAGTAATAAAAAAGCAATAGATACAATTAAACCAAAGGAAAAAATTCGAGTTTTCACGAAAGACCAAATACCTGAGCTAGTAGGTGAGGCTTTAACGTCCCAAATAGTATTAAAAGATTTTTGAAATTGTACAAATACTCTGGTAGCACCAAAAATAAGTATGGCAATACCTAGAAGGGTTGCCCAAATAGAATCCTTACTTTTGTTGGCAATTAACACCATCTTCTCTATCTGGTCGGCAGTATCAGTTCCCATGGTCTGTGAAACTTCGCTGTGTAATTTTCCACTAACAGCATCGCCACCAAAAAAATAACCTGCAATTGCGAGAACTACAACTAATAATCCTGGCAATGAAAATATGGCATTATAGGCTACTATTTCACTTTGAGAAAACGGATCTCGATCCCACCACTTTTTAAACGTTGTTTTCAAAAGAGTGAATATAGTTGAGAATATTGATTTTTTCATCGTAAAGTTAGATGTGGTTATTTATCCTTTTGCTTCTTATCTGACGGAGTCAAGAGTTTTTCGAAAAAACCTTTCTTCTTATCCGATTCAACCTTACCAACTGATTGGATATTAATTTCTTGGTCAATAGATGGATACAAGGCTTGAATGAATGCATTACGTAATACTTCTACTATTGCATACCAAGTCTTAATAGTTGTTTTTTCGTATACACCTTCAAATGGAACTTTTGTTGCCACTTGTTTCTTTTCAGGATTTTTCAGAATTACACCAACCGCACCTATCAACGATTCATATAGTTTATCACTACTGTCCGACAAAAAGATTCCAGTTGAAACGTTAGTTGAATAAAAATAAGGGGCTACTCCCCGAAGGTTTCACCCCGATGTTGTAG
>NZ_FMYP01000153.1 GCF_900096565.1 Williamwhitmania taraxaci | reverse complement strand
TCTACAACATCGGGGTGAAACCTTCGGGGAGTAGCCCCTTATTTTTATTCAACTAACGTTTCAACTGGAATCTTTTTGTCGGACAGTAGTGAATTTTTATCTCTATTTCTTTGTTTTTTGGAATACGATTTATTGCACGTAGAATCATGATAAAAAAACAACTATAGTATGAAGAGGTGTTCAGGATTGGTGCTAATTTGTGTCTTCTATTGTAGCTGTTACGCGCAGCAGGGTAAGCCATACGAAGATTCCCAGATAAAATCAGAAAAACACTTAGGTAAGTTCGCATGCCCAGAAATTTGGAATAGATTGATCGGAAGCATCAAATAATTGAACGTATATTCATCCCTATAAAATGGCATGAATTTGAGTAACAAACCCCCCGCTCGCGCGGACATGCTGCCGTGCGTTGCAAGCCATTGCCCCTGCAGCAAGAAAAGCACTTTGCAGCAAGCTTGCATAACCGCAGCCATACCAAGAGCATAGATCGGTAGCATGGGCATGTTGCCCATACGGTAAGTTGGCCCAGCGCAATTACCAAGCGTATTGCTGCCGGACGAAACGTCCTGAATACCTCCCGTGCGCTTATCGAGGCTGCTCAGCGGCCATCACGATGCGGGATTTTTGCTATATTGTTTACAGTGCACGGACGGGAAATACGTCTGCGCTCGCGGGGAAGAGCTGCTGCAAAAGTGCAGCGGCTCCAAACTTTTTGAGAGAAGGTGCTGCAAATTGCAATAGAGTAAAACCGCTTGGCGACATACCGCTACAATTAGTTAGCGCGTAAGCTTGATTTGTAGCGCCTGCATTGGTAAGTTACATTACTACCACAATATTTAGTTTCGGGCTGCTGCACGTAAATCTGGAATCAACACCAACAATCTAAGGTGCAGACAAATGACACCAACATGTCGGTGAAAAAATATTTTCAATAATTTTTTTGTTTATCAAATTATTGGATGCTCTTATTTTATAAGCCACCCAGAAGGTGTTACCTCTGTTTTTGGTATAGGACTACATGCTAGCCTATTGGAAATTTGATACAGATGTTGTAATTTGCATCAACCATAAACAAAACAGAAGTTTAACCTAAAACTACTAGCTATGATTATCAAAACTACCTACATTAAACGGATGCGCACAGGCGAAACCCAAACAATTGCTACCCGAGTAATAAAATGCTTGAAACCATTCGATTTGCCCACCCTTATGTTGCATGATCTAAACAGCAGGTTGGAGAGTTCCACCAACCTCCTCTCGCAGGTGCTGGTAAAGTATCAGCATACCGATAAAACTAAAGCGCTTAAGCTGGCCGATGAGGTTCGTGACGACTCGTTTATGGCTTTTCGCAAATCGCTGGCCTCAGTTGCGCTGCGCCGCGATCCGGAAAAGGCGGCGAGGGCCAACAGGTTGCTCGATCTTATTCGACAGCACGGATGGGATATTCATAAAATGAACTATGCCGACGAATCATCGCACCTCACAGATTTACTGCAAACTATTGCTAACTCTCCGGAATTTTCGGACGACATAGCCTTCGTCAAGCATAACGATCACCTCGAGGAGCTGAAGCTGGGGCAGGATCAATTTGAGACAATTCTACTCGATAGAAGTCAGGTAACGGCCAACGAACTTGAGGCCAATGGTGGCGATGCCGCCAAGCAGGTAAAAGAGGATTGCATGATGCTGTTTCAGGCAATCGACTCGCTCTACGCCATTTCGAAGAAGCCGGAATATCTGCAGATGGCCAACCAAATAAACGAGATTGTCGACGCTCAAATACAGGTAATCCGCGCCCGCATTACGCGCAACTCCGATAAGGAAGAGGATGAGGTGAAAGAATAGAAAGGCTTGTTTTCCATATGTAGCTTGATTAAGCGGGGGTTCTTGTAGGAGAACGTCCGCTTTTTTTATGATTGAGAGCGAATATGGAACGGCATCACGATACACCGCGGAGCGGTTAAACTATGATACTCCCCAAAAGCTGGACATGAAGTTAAGATAGAATAGTATTATCTTTAAACGAAAATTTTATGTCAACGACAAGGAGAAAA
>NZ_FMYP01000152.1 GCF_900096565.1 Williamwhitmania taraxaci | reverse complement strand
AAATGCACCTAAAAAAGTGGCACAACTTCGACCGAAACGCCTGGCACAACTTGAACCGAAATGGGTGGCACAACTTCGACCGTTTTATCTACATCCTGATTCAAGATGAGAATGTAGAAGCTATTCAAGACGGTTTAATTCCATATTCGTTTCATGAAGATATTAGTGATAGAGTAAAAACCAAGCAGGAAAAACGAATTATTAACTCTTTGAATGAGATAAAGATAAAAAATTCAAACATGTACAATCGTGTAACAGGTTTAGTTTCTGTGAGTCTTGAAAAGAGTTCTTTTGATAAATTTAGATTGGGTGGCGCAAACACGATTACATATGGTGTTGCTGATCCTGATCGAACTTTTAGAACTGATTATGAATTGCTTTCTCTTGCCAATCTTACTGATGAGTTGAATAATACATTTATCTCTCCTCAGCCTACCACCATTATAAAAGATGCAATATTGGTAAGAAAATTTAGTAGTGAAGAGAAAAATAAAATCATAAAAATGATTACAGATGGCGGAGATAAGGAACCTGAATTGTTTGCTAATTGGTGTAATCGTATTAAGTTGATAAGCGAGGAGAGGGCAAAGGTTTTGCATGACGCTTTTGCAAAGAAAAGTATTTTGCTGATAACTAATGATTTTTTGAACGAGTTGTACTATGAGGTTAAACGGGATGAAACGACATTATATATGACTATGGGTAAGCATAATGTCATTTATTTGAACTATGATAAAATGGCAGATAACCTAATTTTTTTGCAGAAGCTTGCCCATGAGATGCGTCATGTTGAATATCCTATGGTTAATACTTATAATAGTTTGAAATGGTTGATTATAAGGAAGAAATCAAATCAGCAAAGAGACTATTCATTAGGCGATGAGCTTAACAATAATGGGGCTTGCAGTTGTGGCGCATCACATGAGAAAAACAATCCAGAGAATACTGAGGTTTGTGCTGAGGAAAATAAGTATATTGAGTATGTGGATCATTTGGGCAAAAACAAATAACAAATTAATTAGCAGTATGATGTGTCGTGTTATAATAGTATTAAAATTCTTGCTGTTGTCTGGTATCTGTGGCGTGGCACAGATACAACAATCAAGTGTGTGGATTCCGGCATGCACACCTATTCCGAAGGAGGTGGTTAAAATTGTTAAAGAAGAGACGGAATTAGAACTCCTTCTTTATAAAATGAAGGTAAACCCCGTATTAAAGTTAAGAGATATAGCCGAAATTGATGGGGCAAGTATTTTATTTTATCGATCTCCTCGTATGGTTTTGTTTAATCCACCTATGGACAACGGTAGTTACAAGATGATTTTGGATGTTCGCCGCTGGCCAGAGGAAACCTCTAGTGCCTTACCAAAACTAAGCCTACAAAATTTTTATTTGGTAACAAAGAAAGGCAATCGATTTGTTAACGAGGAGTCTTCCTTCGATCAAAAGGGGGAGCCTATTAACTGGAAGGAGATTCCTGCCTATTCAGATACTCTTTCGTTCGACCTATGGTCAAAAGACTTTCCATTTGATGAACGTTATATAGTCTATTATGATTCTACGGAGAATAAGGTATATCCAGTTGGTGGTGCTGCTATGTTATATCCAATAAAAAATGGATGGTTGTCGCCCTATCTTACCATGCTTTCTTTCATCGCGGAACTAAATCTTAAGATTCGCTTGGATCGATTTAATTTAAAACAAGATAGTGATGGTAACAAACTTTTGATGCTGGATGGCCTTGAAAAATTTGGTGCACTCGATTCTATCAACCCTAACTCGGATAAGTATATCAAGAGTGGTAAGGTGGTTTTTTATTATTATCTAGTTGGATGTGATTTGACTGAGGGATTGCCTGCTATAGTGAAAACCACTGCTGTTAATCGCTACTTCAATGGCGAGGTGGAGCTCACTTATTATAAAGGCCATGTTGTTGAAGATGCTAATTCACAGGATGGCTATAGATATAAATTTCAGGAGATTCGCTATTTTTTACGCAACATTCCTCGAGAATACGGGGAAACTCTACCTATAGTGAGGGATTTGTCGGATAGGGAGTTGAACGAACTTATGAAAACCCCTTACGAAAGATTTTTGGTTTTTCCGTATGATGAGTATTCTAAAAAAACGGAAAAGGAAATACCAAAGGAATGACGCGATTGAACTATATTTTATGCAGGAAGATAAAGTTTGGCTTAAAGAAGGAACATTGAGTTTGCGTCTTTCAATTGATGCTGTTTCGAATTGCTATTTTCTATATTTAGAGTAATACCTTAAATCCGCAGGTCGATTGCTAGGTTTTAAATCTTAGCGTATTTAGGTTTGCTTGGTGGATATTTTGCCATTTTTTTGGTTCGACA
>NZ_FMYP01000151.1 GCF_900096565.1 Williamwhitmania taraxaci | reverse complement strand
TAACAGTCGGCCTAGAAAAAGGCTAGGGTTTATCTCTCCCCTCTTAACATATAATCAGTTAACCCAAGTTGCATTTGTGAGTTGAATCTTGCTCTTGAAAGAAACATGCTCCAAAACTTATTTGAATTCCAGCTTAAATACTACATCAAAGCCACTATCTGTTGATGAGTTATTCAACTGCAGAAACAAAAATCGAAAAAGTTCATATTCAAGTTTTACAACACGTTGAGCAATATCCTTCTGATCTGTTTTTCCAAACTGTTGTTCGTAGCTAACAAACAAATCATTAGTTAGGTATTTTCCAACAACAAGTGACGCATGGTCAAACTCGCCATCGGTTTTTAGTTCGAGATAGTCGAAATCAAGCTTATTCCCAAGAAACTTTGTTAGTTGCGATGATAAGAGAGAAGCTGCTGCATTTTCGGCCATACTCCCACCACTAGCACTTTCGGACACACCCTCACGTTGGTCAACGGATAGCTCGTTCAATCCTTTTCCAAACAGAATATATGATAGCGCATCACCATCATTAATCGAATTGCCGTCGAGCATAAAACTAATTGAAGGAGAGGAAACTGTTCCTTTTATATTTACTGTGAGTTGCTGTTGTATTTTTACTGAATTACGGAACTTATAGGTAGCTTGTATATTCATTTCCGGAGCTATCTTCTCACCTCCGTTGAAACTCATTGTGCCTTCATCAATTTTAAATGTCCTTCCAAAAAGATCATACTGACCACGCACTATATCAACGGTTCCAAATACCTCAAAATAATTATGGTTCTTTATCAGTTCCAAATCGCCCGAAAGTTCAACGCGCATATCTTCGTTTTTGATCCAAGTGTTTTTGGGGATCTTAATTCGCAACTTTCCAGTTAAATCATTAAAATAATCAAACTTGATACTATCTTTCGTAGTCATTTCTTCGGATACCAGAACCAATGAATTCTCCGAGCGACTCATTTTATTCATCTCCCTTACCAATATTGGCTTCGGAAGTGGTGGAGTTTTGAACTTACCCATCATATTAAAAATGAATGGCAAATATACCTCTGCCTTGGGAATGCTCACATTACCACCAAATACTACTTTATCTTTTTCACCACCAAAGGTAGCATCACCGGTTAGTTGTACATTAAATTGCTTATGGTCAAATAGGTTAAACTTGTTGAAGTTTACGTTTATAGCTGAATTACTAATTTTACCCTTGTAAAAATCAGAATTAAAATCAATTTGCCCAGTGGCTTTCATACTCCCATCAGATGTATTTATGCCCAATGTAGTCAACTTGATTTTATCATGCACAAATTCAACTTTGAACGCTATATCATTATATTTTACTCCATATTGTATAATTCGCAATGAACCATCTACCAACTGCAAGTTTCCCTTAGGATCAGGTGATTCAACAGTTCCTTTCACAGTAACTTCCCCATCCATAACCCCTTTTATTTCTTCCGTCAGGTTGAGTATTTGGAATATTGCCATTGGGAAATGATCGACCGAAAGATGAGCAAAAACGGAATCCCTAGGATTAAATCGGAAACTGGCACTGTCCAACTTAATATGCAATGGTAATTCACCCGAGAGCTCAATACGACCATTATCCTGTATTATAATTTGAGATTCCAGTTTTAAAATATTGGAACGATAATCGATATTTCCACCAAATTTATTTATTTCATACTTATTAAAAATGGCCTCATCAATTCCAAATGTACCGTTTAAAGTAGGAGAACTCGCCACCCCGCTCAAATGCATGTCCAAATTAAGATTGCCTGAGGCATCTATTTTCTGTCCAAACAATTTAGCCATCTCCTGAATATCAATATTTGCCAATTTGAGTTTCAAATCTTCTTTCCCTTTCATACTGAATATTCCATTGGCTGAAACATACTGATCGCTTCCAGTATTGTTGGATGCTAACTTAAAGTCTGAGATCCTGTAATTGACTGAATCTATTTCAATAGTTGCTGGAGATTGTTGCAATGCCCAATTTTGATCTCTGTAACCGATTAACAAATCATCCAGCTGTATTCTAATTTTTTTGCCCAAGTTTATTCCTGCTTTCAGCGAAGTATTCAGATCGTGGTTTAGCAACTGAGCGCTAACGTAAGCAAACTTTGGACTGGCATCTATATCAATTGCTACCGAGTCCAACTGAAACGATTCATTTCGTATGTTTTTCACCAACAAATGGGCATTCAATGTGGTATCGGACTTTGTAAGTTTCCCGTTGGCTTTCAAAATAATACTTTCAACAAACACACTATCATAAACTGTTTTATTTAAGGCTATTATAGACTCAATAGTTCGGTAAGATTTATGCCGCAATTTTACCGTAATCCAACAAATCATTGACGATTTTTTTATTTTTTGCGGTGTTTGGGTTTATTGC
>NZ_FMYP01000150.1 GCF_900096565.1 Williamwhitmania taraxaci | reverse complement strand
GTTCTCGGATTTGTTCAATTATTGTCATATCATAGAGACTTTCCACTAAGATAAGCAAATTTTTGCAACAACATTATCACTGAATAGAGCCATTACTTTTTAAATTTAATTGAATAATTCTTTGTATTAGAAACACGTAACGCATCGGCAGGCTGATTTTGCATTTGCCCTTGACCATTTACTTTCTGAGAGAAACCTTTTTCATTCCCAAAAACGTCTTTAGCTCCATTCATGCCTGCCCCAACTCCAATACTAATAGGATAATCAGTAACGGTTTCAACATAGTTGCTATTAACAATTTTCTGTCTTTGTTTTAATGCATTTTTATCGGCTTTATTTAAAATAGAAAACCCCTTAGACATAACATCATTATTAGCAGCCTTTCTAGCCCATTTGACCACACCTTTTACGGCTTCTCCTCCAAGCACGGAACCAGTAACATCGATTGTTGCCGATACCAAGGATTTTTCGCCATTAAAAATATTTTGATGTCCTTTTAAGGTCGAATAATCAAAGGCAGCATCACCTACAATCGCAGTAGTAATGGTGGTAGCCTTTACAACTTTAGTTAAGTTGGACCCTGGAATTCCAACAGCACCAATTAAAGCAGAAGTACCAACACTTGTCCAATCAACATCTGAAAATGCAGTAATAAAGTCCTCGTTTTTAAGCGACATATTAAGCGTCATTTGGATAGTAAAATCCATACTCGCTCCAATTGCTGCACCACCAACAGCCCTAATTGCTAAGACAGTTAAAGTAATTGGCTCCCGTCCATCGGGATCTATCACATTCGACGGATTGTTTAAACAATAAGCATATGGTGTCAACTCAGGATACTTCTTCGTCAGCGGATCCACGCTAAGGAACTTGGCAATGCGGGCATCGTAAATGCGGAAGCCGTAGTCGTAGGTGGCGTCGCTGCCCTTCATGTCGGCATCCTTCTCCTTGCCATTGTAGCCGTAGCGGTAGGCTGTTGCGCCGGAGGCAGAGCCTAGGCCGGGCATGGCCATACCAAAGGGGTAGTAGTGGTAGGTGCCGGAGGCTAGGGCATCGTAGTAGGTTTGGGCGGAGCCGCTCTTGGTATCGCTTACCACGGCGCGCACGTTGCCCAGGTGGTCCTTAAACTCATACTCCTTGAGGCCCACGGTGCGGGTAGCCAGCAGCTGCGCAGCCGGAGCGGTTGGGGCCATGGCAGGTAAGTTGGCGGAGGTGAGCAGCGCAAACGGAACCACGGCCAGCGGGGTATTTATATCGGGCTTGTAGGTGCCTAGGCGGTCGCTGCCGTAAAGGCTCACCTCGCGCTGGGTGTAGGTGGCAGTGTAATTGCTGGCCACCTTGCTGTTGTAGCGCTCATACACGGCCATGGTGTTGCCCGTGGCATCGCGCAGGTAGTAGGTGGTGGCAACCTTAGCGGGGTTGTTCACCTCCACCGCGGAGGTAGGCGTAGCGTAAGGCATGTTGTTTACCTGCTTGGCAATGCGGTTGCCGGCGGCATCGTAGGTGTACTTCACATACGGCTTTTGCTTGGTGGCGCTGTAGGCGGGTATCACCTCGGCTACCTTACCGTAAACAGTCCAGTGTATGGTTACCCCGGCCTGCTTATCGCCTATCATATTGCCAATGGCATCGTAGGTGTAGTTTTCGGCATCCGTCTGGTTGTCGATATCCACATCGGCGTAAACCTCGCTGCCCACTTCGTCCTTCACCGCTTTCAGCTTGTTGGTCTTGGCCTCGTAGCTGTAGGTAAGCTTGTCCATATCGGGGGCATCGGCCGTAGCTAGGTTACCGCTACGGTTTACGTTTAAGATGTTTCCGTTGAGGTCGTAACTGTAGCTGGTGGCAAACTTCGGCGTAGGCGTAGCAGTGCCCGCAGCAAGGTTGTTATACTTGCTGGCGGTAATGCGGTTGAGCATATCGTAGCTGTACTGCTCGCCGGTTACGCTGGCTACTCCATTCTCGCGGTAGGAGTTCGTCCAGGTGCTAATGTTGCCGTTGTAGAGGTTGCGCAAAGAGTATTTTGCTTGCCATACTGTTGCCATAACACAAACATAACGATTTATGAAACGACAGCAAGTGCTGAGCAAAAATAAACAGAATTAAAAGTTAGTATGGGAATCGAAAGAGAGGGATCACTCGTAACAAAAGTGCTACACCTACGGAGCTAAAAAAGGATTAAACGGACAGTTTTTTTACCATAATGTGGTGCCTACGGCACCGTTCTGCAAACACTTTTTCGTGCAGTGGGGGTGGTTCGACACCCCAAATATTGTGAAGGTTCAGCCTTTGCTGAAGTGTTTTTCCCCGCCGCTCCGAAGAGTTACAGTGGTCGGTGTCCAGATCACTGGAGAGCGAGCGCTTTTTCGGTGGGGTATAAACAAAAAAATCCCGGCCTCTTGCGAGACCGGGATTGAAGAACGGCGGCGACCTACTCTCCCACC
>NZ_FMYP01000149.1 GCF_900096565.1 Williamwhitmania taraxaci | reverse complement strand
AAACTTTTAAAGAGCATTTAAGAGTTGAGTTCAAAAAAAACAGTAGTTTTGAATACTAGGAAAATTACCAGACAAAGTTTAATTTACACTCCCTACAATTATGATAATAGCTTTCATGTCTGTTCAAGTATTTTTACACATAACGTTTGCTGCTTAAAATGCGTTCGGGAGTTCGAAGCAGCGTCGTTGTCCTACGTTAAAATTATTGCAATATACTAAAATAAACATTATTTAACCATCTGCCCCAATGGAATATAGCAGCGGTTGGCTTTTCGTGCATTATTCTTTTCCTTTTAACCTTCTAATCTCTTTGTCAAAATCAGATGAATAATTTACATCTTGGATTGCTCTATATTTATCATATTCTTGTTCTGCTTTTATTTTGGCTTCTAAAGCACTTACTTTTCCTTTGTCCTCAAGTATAGGAAAACTTGAAAGTTCAAGAAATTGATTCAAAAAAACAATCCATTCTTGCATTGTTGTTGGAATTTGCCTTTCTGCTCTGCTTTCTGCTAAATCAAGGTATGCAGATACAATTCGGTTAAGTTCTTTTATGTGTTGTTCGTTCAGATAATTTTTAGCAATAGCTACGTCTGATTTCAATATTTTCCCAGCTGGAGCATGCTTCCAATTGGTTAATCCCATATACAATTTCGTAGAATCAGTAGCAGAATATACAATTTCAGCAGCTGTTCTTCCTGTTATTGCCCAATGAAGTTTATTTTGTACAGTTGCAAAAAATTCTAGAGTTAATTTATTCGAATTGTCATAATCAAGTGATAGTGCATAAATGTCTGTGATTTTCTGATAGAATCTCCTTTCACTCGCACGAATTTCTCTAATTCGTTCAAGTAGCTCATCAAAATAGTCTTTCCCAAAACGTTTTCCCTGCTTCAAACGCTCATCATCGAGAACAAACCCTTTAATTATAAATTCCTTTAGTGTTTTTGTAGCCCAAATCCGAAATTTAGTCGCTTGATGTGAGTTAACTCTATAACCTACTGCAATAATTACATCAAGATTGTAAAATGTAGTATTATATTTCTTTCCATCATCAGCAGTATGTTCCAAAATGGAACTAACTGAATTCTCAATCAATTCCCCTGATTCAAAGATGTTTTTCAGATGTTTTGTTATTGCGGGTCTTTGAACTCCGAACAACTCACTAATTTTTTTTTGAGTCATCCAGAAGATTTCATCTTGATAGAAAACTTCAATCTTTACGTTTCCATCGTCTGTTTGATAGAATATTATTTGAGATTCTTTCGTCATTCGATTTAATTTTTCAACCAAAAATAGTCATTTCTTTGAAAATATTATCGAACGTAGCGATTGCATGAATGCCAACTCATTTATAACCCGCCAAAATATCCGTTTTTCCACCCATTCTGGTATATATCCACCCACCTTCCTTGCCGTTTATTTCTACACTAAGCTAGCAATAATATCCTTAGGTTATACCGCTACTGGCAACTCTTTAGCATTTGCTTGGGGTTGGCGAGGGGCAGGGGAATCGTTTGTAAAAAAAGATTGAAAATATCTTGGCACGTATTTTAAAAAGAGAAATAACTTTCTTCCAGTAAGTAGGTTCTCCCCGTCGGCTTAGCTGGCGGGGCAACCTACTCCTTTAGATTTGCAATTGTTATTTGCTATCAAATAGGTTAGTTTTATAGTTAACCGAGAAGTGTGAAAGTGAACTATAGTCTACTCCAGTCCATTGAGGGCTATCAATCGAATTAGTCTTTCACTCTTTGCATTGAAAAGCACCAATTAGAATCTTAAGCTACAAGGCTTACTAAAGGTATTAGTTTTTATCAATGTGTCGGAAATACTTACTTAACAACAAGATTATGGCTTACAAATGGTTTGTTGGAACAGATGTTTCCAAAAAGACGTTGGATGTTACCTTGTTTTTTAGAGAGGAAGGTGAAAAGTCGCCCCATAAGCAATTTTGTAATGACGACAAGGGGTATCAAGCCATCATTAAATGGATGGAAAAGCAGCGCGTTAATCCACAGGAAGCGTTGTTCTGTATGGAGCATACCGGTGCGTATAGCGTTGGCATGGCTGTGTTCCTGGAGCATGCTGGTCTTGCGTATTCTTTGGTTTCACCCTTGCACATTAAGCGATCTTTGGGTCTGGTGCGAGGAAAAAATGACAAGGTTGATTCTTTCCAAATTTCAAGGTTTTGCTACTTACATCGGGAAGAGTTGCCGCTAACAACGCTGCCTCTTGCGTCAATACAGCAGCTACGATGGTTGATAAACGAACGGGAACGGTTGGTTAAGATGCAAACGTCCGAGAAGGTTGTTCTCGGCGAATTGATAAATGCCAATACAAAAAGTACGCTGAAGAGAATAGAGTTGATATTTCGGTGATATTGTGCCACTTGTTTCGGTGAT
>NZ_FMYP01000148.1 GCF_900096565.1 Williamwhitmania taraxaci | reverse complement strand
GAATGAATTCAAAGCATTAACAGATACCGTAGAGAATCCAGCAAATCCGTATCTGAACTATTTTGGATTTAAGTATAAGGAATGGTTTGACAAGCAAATTCCAGCACAAATCACCCATCCTAGTGGAGCGTCTGGGTTTTCTGTTTATAATTACCATAGTCATGGACATTCACATTCAATTACACATGCTCATCAACATATACATTATTGTCGCCTTATTGATTCTTCAAAGCCAGACCCTCATTCAAAAATTCCAGCGAAGATAATTCCAGAGGGTGAATATGTTTGTACAGGCCATGATCTTGACAACCCAGATCCTCATAATTTGACAGACGTTATTACTCATATGATTCCCCTAGCCAATAACTATTCCTTCACAATGCAAGAAGATCATGAACATACGCATACCGCTTCTCATATTCACGAACATACTCATACCGGAATACACGCTCATGGAGAGGACAGTAATTATAACTATACAATCATAAAAAAACGGACTTCTTCAACTGGTATTACTTTAAACCATTCCGCGATATACAATGATATTGATAAGATTTCATTGTATACATCAGGCTTTAATGCAGAGTATGTTTTACAACGAAATGGTGCCGATATTAAGGTTTCGATATGGGATAAGAGTAATATAATGAGTAATGTATACCCCGATAAAGGGATTGCTCTAGCTTGGTATGATGAATACAAGGCAATTTATAAGGAGAAATGGCTTGTCCAAAGGTTTGGCATAAGGGTTAGCAATGGCATAAAGGTTAATCAGAATCCGCAACAGGAACTATATTTGGTTGATGGCGATGGTTGTAAATATGACACAATCAAAATTAGTGTTAAGGCTCCTGAAAATGGATCGTTTGATGTTGTTAGCACTACCAATCCTACGAATGCATGTATGAAAAATGGTACGGCTACAATACGTTATAACGGGGGAGGTGTTCCTCCTTACGTGCATTCGGCAGGTAGTTTGAGCGCTACAAACCGTACTATTACCGTTCCATATCTCGGCTATGGAGATACCCTTATTAGATTTTATTCTGATCCATCATTAATTAATAAAAGTGCATCGTTTCCCGTAACTATAGGCAATTCAAGCGTTGGAATAACTGGTGTGCAAATTACTAAACAAACCTGTCCAACTGCAAACGGAACGGTAACCATCAATACGGGGAGTATTACCGGAATAAAAACGTATACCTTGACATGCGATGATAACTCCACTGCGGTGTATACCCACTTTACCGCTGAGAACTCATATACGTTCCCTGGGCTAATTGGTGGTAATTATTCTGCTACGGTTACAAGTGAAACTTGTTCTTTTACCCGAAAGAATATTTTTGTTGGTAAAGAGATATTCGGTATCAAACCAATAATTCCTACGGTTGATGCAACTACGCTAGGTGGTACTGGAAGTGCGACCATTTTCTTTGAAAACGGTACAACGGATATTGCTATAATTGGAGTTCCAAGCAATTTTATTGTAAGCAAAAATGCCAGTAGTGTCAGCTATTCCGGACTTATTCCGGGTAACTATAATTTTACAGTTCAGCGGCCCAATGCAGGCGGTGTGGCTTGTAGCGTTGCAGGAAGTTTCACCATACACGGTCCCGAATTTAAGGCTTCTGTTAGTTTGGATGAGACGGATAACGGGTTTACTGCCAGTGCTAGATTGATAAGCAGTGGTTTAATATCCCCCTACACTCTACGCCTACTTAATGCATCTACTCTCGTTGCCGAGAGTGAGCCCAATGGAACCTTATCGAAATCCAATTTGGCAAAAGGGAGTTATACCATTGAGCTTAGCTATACAGTGGGGAATGAAAATCGATATGAAGATGTAACCATCTGTTCGTTTACCTACCCTTTAGCGACAATAAATAACGTAAATCAGGTTACGGCACCCACTTGCCACGGTGGGGTTGGCTCTATTAAACTTATGCCAACCGGTGGTATTGCGGGTGGTAACTTACTGGTAAGCCTCATTGGTTTAGAATTTACAAACATGCTTTCCTATACCCCTAAGGGTGGCGATTTCTCCTACTATATTAAATCAGAAAAATCAGAACCTACCGATGTTCTTGGTAACACGGTTACGGTCAATAAGTCGGTGGTAAAACAGTATACCATTAACATTCCCCAACCCGAACAGGTGAGGGCCAGGGTAATTTCTGATGATGTAACCTGTGCTGGGAAGCATGATGGCCGCGTTTCGGTAGACTCTTTGAAAGGGGGAAGCGGTATATACCAGTATAAAGTTGGCGAAGGTGCCTGGACAAATCCTTCAGTTGTAACTACTGGCCTTGACACTGGCTATTACAAAGTTTACCTGAAGGATAATAATTGTGAATCGGTTTATCTTACTGATATTGAAATAAAGCAGCCCGATTCGCTTAAGGTGGAGCGTATGGCGGTTACGCAGCCTACCTGCGAGTTGGAAAATGGGGCTATTCTTGTGGAG
>NZ_FMYP01000147.1 GCF_900096565.1 Williamwhitmania taraxaci | reverse complement strand
TTGCAATAAACCCAAACACCGCAAAAAATAAAAAAATCGTCAATGATTTGTTGGATTACGGTAAAATTGCGGCATAAATCTTACCGAACTATTGTGTTACCTTCGTGGAAGAATTACTCAGCACGAAGTTAGCATAATTTGATCTTTCTTTGGCTTTACTCTAGCCTCGAATTGCAAATATTGCTTAATCATAAGTGGCTTTAGGGTAATATAACTGAGTAGGAAGACATGCTGTTTTTGCATTACTTCGTCTTTGATGTGATACAAACAATATAGAAAAACGATAGATATGAAAAAAGCAGCCATAATTGTTGCAGGTGGTTCAGGCATCCGCATGGGAGGGGAGGTGCCAAAACAGTTTCAGTTAATTGGTGGTAAACCGGTTGTGCTATGGTCTTTGACCGCATTTTACAACTTCGATCCCGAGATTCACTTGATTCTTGTATTACCTCAAGAACATATCGATTTATGGGAGCGCTTACGCGAAGAGTTCAAGCCAGCGTTCAGTGTTACGGTAGTCGCTGGTGGGGCAGAGCGATACCACTCAGTTCAAAATGGACTTACAGCCATTACCGATGAAGATATTATTGCCATTCACGATGGGGTAAGGCCATTTATCGATTCGGTAATGATAAATCGCTGTTTTGATGCCGCACACAAAACTGGAACAGCAATTCCTGTGATTGAATCGGTGGACTCTATTCGCATTCTCATTCCCGATGGCAGTCGCCCACTCAAGCGCCGCGATGTAAAACGAGTGCAAACACCACAGGTTTTTCGACGAGAAGTAATACAGAAAGCATATAGTCAGTTATATAAGGATTGTTTTACCGACGAAGCCACCGTATGCGAAATGGCTGGATTTAAAACAACCTTGATTGAGGGTAATAAACTAAACCTTAAAATTACAACACCAGAAGATATGATGCTGGCAGATATCATTGCCAGCCGTTGGAATAACTAGTGTGAACTAATTCGTGGTGCCGTAAAGCGAAATGTAGTACCCTCTCCAAGGATACTCTCTACCCAAACTTTCCCACCGTTTCGTTCAACAAACTCCTTACAGAGAATAAGCCCTAAGCCTGTTCCCTTTTCCTGACTAGTGCCAATTGTGGTTGGATTTGAGTCAAGCTTAAAGAGTTTACTCAAGTCAATAGCCGAGATTCCTACGCCTGAATCCGAAACAGATACAGTCACAAAGCGATCGTCCTGCTCAAATTTAACCTTAACGAATCCCCCCACTTCGGTAAACTTAATGGCGTTTGAGATAAGGTTTCTTACTACGGTGGTTATCATATTCACATCCACATAAGAAAACCACTCACCTTCTTCTGGCCCAATCAGGCTTATCTCTTTGTTGGTAGCGTTGCCTCGTAAAAGTTCTATATTCTCCATAACCACTTCAAAAAGGTCTACCACCTTGGGCCGAAGAGGCATTCTCCCTGTTTGGACCATGGACCATTGAAGTAGATTTTCCAACAGATTAAAGGTGTTGTTGGAATATTTATAAATCTGGTTGATAAACTCTTTTAGTCGATCGGAATCAAAATTCTCAAATTCTCGTGCCAACAATTCTGAAAGACCAAGAACCGTCGAAAATGGGTTGCGCAAATCATGTGCTATAATGGCAAAAAACTTATCCTTGGTGGCATTGAGTACTTCCAACTCCTTACGCTGCTTTTCCAACACATCGCGTTGCAACTTAATCTCCTCACCCTTCTTTGTGAGTTCGCTCTGCAACACATTGTAGTCTCGAAGCCTCATAATGAGGCCGTTTAGAATTCCTTGAGTTATCTTCTTGTTGGATGCAATAATTTGGTTAAAATGAGTCTGATCGAGCCGCAGCACTTCAGTTGGCTCAAGGGTGGTTACCGTTGCCGAACGAGGGGAGCTATCTATTAGGGCATACTCTCCAAAATAATCATTGTTCGAAAACGTTGTAAATATATGATCCCCAGCATGTACCTTGACTTTCCCGTGGATAACAACGTAAAGCGCAAAATCCATGTCGCCCTTGTTAATTATTATACTCTCGGCAGGAAGGGAATGCTGGGTCGAAACCATAGCAATATCGGCCAAAACCTCAGCTGGGACTTCCGAAAAAATTGACACAAGCCTAAGTATAGAAACTTTGTCCGTTAGGGTAAGCGTATCGTCCTTAAAACTCATCGGAAATGTATTACTTCTGAATGTAGTAAATGTATTGTAAAATTTTCTCAATCCAAATTTTGAACTGAATTATTCCTAAGGAAAAAAGATGTGGCAAGTTTTATGGGCTAGGCGGAACAACACTATTCCGGTAAAAACTGACACAAAGTTGAATTCTGGTAGTATTATCGAGTATATATTTAGGTAAATCTGTTTTCGTTTTAACGGACTTATCAAATAAACACACCAACCGAAAGACAAAATCATGGCATCACCGTATTAGTGCCTGCCTCAATCGTAATTTAAAACTTACTCATCGTGTTTTTTTACCCATTCATCGACAGTATATTTTAGTTAAACCTTATATCCGCAACATAAAAGCATAAAATAATCGGGAACCCCTGTAATAATAATCATCACAAGGCTTTCCCGATTAAAATATTTTCACC
>NZ_FMYP01000146.1 GCF_900096565.1 Williamwhitmania taraxaci | reverse complement strand
AGGTGAGTAATTCTCATCTTCCTGTTCTGAAAAAATGCAATTCCTTTCTCTCCAATCAATCCTATAAGTTGCATTTGTTACTTGAATTTAGGAAAATAAAAGTCAAAGGCTGCAGATGCGAATATTACTTCTCTTTTGCAGCCTTTGTTATAAAATTAAGGTAAAAAACTCTATTTGGGAATACTCTTGCCTGTTTTTATGAATTCATCGAACGTGGTGGTTTTGAAGAAGTCTTCTGCTAGAAAAACTAGGATTGGGATGAGTTGATCGGGCGTTCTGTATCCGGGCACAACCGTCATCAGCTGGATTTGCTCGTTCATAAATGCTATTGACGGATAGGAGAGTTGCCCTTGAAGTAAGGCGACGGCGAATTCGTGAGGGGAGCGAGACCCAGTATTTTGATTCACAAATAACCTGTCGGCAAATCGAATAGTGTCCTTTCCTTCTGCGTTAAACTTTATGGGGTAGTAGTTCTGGTTTAGATATTTTGCAACGGTAGGATCGCTGAATGTATTTTGATCCATCAATTTGCAGTAGTGGCACCAATCGGTATAAACATCAATAATGAATTTCTTCGGATTTGTTTTGTTCAACTCTACTGCCTCTTGAAAAGAGTACCACCTTACCTTTACTATGGTGTCTTGACTCTTTGCACTAAAAATACTTACCATATATATAGGTAAGATTACGAATAGAAACTTTTTAAGCATAAACGAAAATTGAATATTTAAAACTCTGAACGATTCTAAAGTTGTTTTGTTTCAGTGAAAATATAAATGGGTGGTAAATATAAGGTTATTTAACACTTTTTCTGGTGCAAAGATTTTAAAATGATTCTTACCTTTAGGCAAATCAAAAAATCAATAAAAATGGCAAAAGAAATAATATCATTGCAGCCCGAAATAGTGTGGAAACACTTTTATGCACTTACCCAGATTCCTCGCCCTTCGAAGAGTGAAGAAAAAATTGAGCAGTTTATGGCCAAATTTGGTCGTGATCTTGGTTTGGAAACTCTGATCGACGAAGTAGGAAATGTGATTATCCGGAAACCGGCTACTCTGGGTATGGAGAAGTGCAAGGGCCTAGTTCTCCAAGGACACCTCGATATGGTTCCTCAGAAGAATAGTGATACCAAACACGATTTTATTACCGATCCAATTGATGCCTACATAGATGGCGACTGGGTTACCGCACGTGGTACTACACTAGGTGCCGATAACGGGATGGGCGTAGCTGCCATCATGGCTGTTCTTGAGTCGAAGAATCTTGTTCACGGACCAATTGAGGCCCTTCTTACTAGCGACGAGGAGACCGGTATGACCGGGGCTTTTGGTTTAAAGGCCGGATTACTGAAGGGGGATATATTGATGAACCTCGATTCTGAGGACGAAGGAGAGTTGTATGTTGGCTGTGCTGGCGGTGTTGATGCAAATATCTCTTTTAATTATAAGGAGGAAGTTGTTCCGGCAGGTCATGCCGCTTACAAGCTTACAGTGAAAGGCTTGAAGGGTGGCCACTCAGGGCTCGAGATTATTCTGGGCCGTGGAAATTCCAATAAGTTAATGTTCCGCTTTTTCCGCCATGCATCTAAGGAACATGGTCTTCGCATTGCCTCTGTTGATGGCGGTAGTCTTCGCAACGCTATTCCAAGAGAATCTTTTGCAGTAGTGACGGTTCCTTCCGCACAAGCCGAAAAATTTGAAACTTGTGTTGTAAAATATCAAGCTATATATAAAAAGGAGTTATCCTTGGTAGAGCCTGATCTTTCTTTTACAGTTCAAAAAACGGACCTACCGAAGAGTGTTATTGAAAACAGCGTTGCAACAAAGATTACAAACGCAATTTATGGCTGTCCAAATGGTGTTATTCGTATGAGCGACGCCATGCCAGGTCTTGTTGAAACCAGCACAAACCTAGCACGGGTATTCTCCTCCGATGGCAAACTTATTATTCAGTGCTTGCTTCGTAGTTCTGTTGATTCTGCAAAGGATGACCTTTCCGAGATGGTTTCCTCTGTATTCGAACTTGCAGGTGCAAATGTCCAATTATCAGGCGGTTATCCAGGCTGGAAGCCCGACATGAACTCTACTATTTTAACGCATATGAAGAGCGTTTATAATAAGCTTTATGGTAGAGTGCCTGAAGTTAAGGCTATTCATGCTGGTTTAGAGTGCGGTTTATTGGGTGGTGTATATCCTAATTGGGATATGATCTCTTTTGGTCCTACCATTCGCTTTCCTCACTCACCCGACGAGAAAGTAAATATCGCTTCTGTTGCTATGTTCTGGAATTATTTAGTTGAGACTCTAAAGAGTATTCCTCAGAAGTAGTAGAATATCAGCGATTAATATATTTTTTTGGGTAAGCAACACGGTTCATCTGGGTTGCTTGCCCTTTTTTTTACCTCCTCTTTGTGTAATTATCTGTATCCTTTTTTTGCATAATTTGTTTTAAAATTCTGCTGAAATCCAGTGATATAAAGAAGGGTGAATTTTTTTATGAAAAATATATCGGAATACATTTGGAAGGGTAGGGGTTAACGATTACTTTTGCACCCGCTCTGAAGGAATATTGACGAGCACGAGGGGAGTCTGGAACAGAGCATCAGC
>NZ_FMYP01000145.1 GCF_900096565.1 Williamwhitmania taraxaci | reverse complement strand
GACAGGGCGGTGCTACCCTTGTAAAGCACCAGTGGGATTGTCTATTCTCCTCCGGTGTGGTCATTGGAATGTTTGAGAAGGAGGAGGATGGGGCGAGTATGAACGGGCAAGATTTGCGGGATTTATTAGAAAAACTGAGAAAATCATACCTAGACAATGTTTCCGTAGAACTACCTGCCGAATATGTAATAAACACAAACCAATCTTTCGATTTTCTTTTCAAGAATCATGCGTATAAAAGTATTGCAGTTACAAATATGGCGCGTGCAAAAACAGTAAATGTAAAGGCGAGTATAGAAACGAGCGTAACCATTACCCAAACCAATTACTATGAAATAGTAATTGGTTCAGTCAAAGTTATTCTCAAGAATAAGATCGATAGCGATTATATGTATAGCTATCTGACAAATTCTTCAAGAAATATTGTTCTATTTGTGAATGGATATCGATTTGCCACTTCAACAACAGAAAACAGTGATACCGATGATAAAATTACAGAGACAGATCGATATAACTATTGGGATGGAGTTGATCAAACTTTCATAAATAGATTGGTTCCAGAACATGTTTTTTATGCCGATGGGCATATGGGTATTCGCACATCGAATCATTTTGATATGGGCAAATTCTATTGTAGTGCACGCTTAACCATTGGCACATGGCCTTCAAATTACAAGGAGGCTATTTTGAAATACGCCGACAATGCGATATCCTATTCTATTGGGGGATCATGGGTGACTAACACCGTTCTTGCTACGTGCAATGTTGTTGTTGGCTCATCAACTCTAAATATTGCGCCTAATGTTAGCGGTTTTAACGAAAGACTTGCTAAGGGTAACATTGGTGGTGTAGACTTTGTTAAAAAGCTCAAACAATCATCGTTTGTGGCAACGGATACCCTAGATATCGTTTGCCATAGTATGGGGTTTGCCTATGCATTAGGAATGGTTGATGCCGTAAAGGCAGCATTCCCGAATATAAAACTTGGAAATTTTTATATCATTGCTCCCGAAAATGCGGGAAGCGGCATGGTAAATATGAGCGACTGGATGGACGTTTGGCAATACGGTACCGACGATGAGGTTCTAAAGAATAAACCATGGCTGCAGGATGGGGTGGCTCCGCAGGTATCAGTAAAAGGGCTACCACAAACCAAGCGCGCCTTTATACCCACCGATGGCAGCGTTCCGCAGGGCTTCCTCAGCAGCCACAGTATTGGGAATTATAAGTGGATTTTTACGAAACAAACAATAGGGAGACCTGGTTATGTTAAACCTAGGAAATAGATTTTATCATGTAATTGCACTTGTCTCTATTCTTATTTTTACTTTTTCTTGCAAAAACAAGAATATTAGACAAGAAACAATTCTTTATGAAAAATATTCCAAAAGCATTGCGTTGGATGATTATAATAAATTGTTTGTGAGTGCAAATGATACATTGAAAAGTTGGAAAACCAATAATCTTCAGGATTATGAGTTTTTGAATCTGTATGCCTGTCGCATAGATTCTCTTATGTGCTTCAATTCTAGTAATAATAAATTGATTGGGGCAATTTTGGTAAGCAATGAATTTTCTTATACTAATTTTAGCGATGGCATAACTATTTTCAATGGAGTTAGAATAAAGAAAAATTGGTATTTCTTTACAGGTGCGTCTATTGTTCTGCCCCGTGAATACTACGAAAAAGACATTCACACACCTCTAAGTTTTGAGAAGTTGCACGAAATTGCCATGAAGGAGGTTTTTAGCGGCTACCTCAAAAAGAACCTACAAGGTAAATGGGAGGTAAATGAGGATTTTTTTGGCAGCATAACAAATTATGATGCATATAATTACCCCTACTCCACGCAAGACTCGTATGATAAAAGTGTGCTTAAACTGGTTAGGGCAAACTGGGAAAACCGGGGCATAAAGTAATTTTCATTAGACTTCTATCTGTTAATTGCCCCTGCTAGCCCGTACAATAAATAAACTTGCCCCCCGAGCGCGTGGACATGCTGCCCAAATGGCAAGCCGGCCTAGCGCGGCGGATTAAGGCTGTTGGTGGCATCACCTCTAGGGTAAGGAGTGGGGCAGCGTTTTTTGGTAGCGTGGGTTCTTCCTAAATACGCACAGCCTTTCAGAAAACCGCTACCTTCTGGTCACGCTCTTTGAAATTTTAGAGAAAAATATAGCCCCAGCGTATGAGTGTTTAGATTCTGTATTAGCCCTAAATAACCGAGCATTTTTTTGTTAATTTTTTTTTATTTTTACCAACGGACAAACGACCGAAGGTGACTATTAAACCGAAGGTTAGGGGCACTACTTTCTAGAATAGGTAGTGTCCTTTTTAATTTTAAAGGGCATCGAGCCGCTTTAAAATTAGGACAAACGCCCTCTTGCTCCTATTACCCGATGGTTTAAGCTGCTTTTGTTTTATGCTTTACCCTGTACTCAATTGGTGAGCAGTATTGCAGCCTGTGCAAAATCCAATCATTGTTATAGTCTTTTATAAATGTTTCCATTACCCCATTCGCCTGCTCTAACGATTCAAAAGTATTGATCTGAAACACTTGCTTTTCAAGCGTTCTGGGAAAACATATGTTGCAATTTCTGAAGATGGGAAAAAATTTAGTGGTTATCGCGAGTTATTATCTTTTAGACCTAGAGATGAATACTATACC
>NZ_FMYP01000144.1 GCF_900096565.1 Williamwhitmania taraxaci | reverse complement strand
AACATCGGGGTGAAACCTTCGGGGAGTAGCCCCTTATTTTTATTCAACTAACGTTTCAACTGGAATCTTTTTGTCGGACAGTAGTGAAAAAGAATATAGAGTTTTTAGAGCAAGGGTGGAAGAATGCAGATGGTCTAGTTAGCAATGGTAAATCTATGTTTATTACTAATGCAGAAATTCACATTTATATGCCAAAAGCAAATATTACACCTGAATTGAAAGCAATTTGGATGAATAAGTTAAACACCGTAAATCCTAAAATTAAGTTTGAAATAAAAGCATTAGAAGATTTTATACAGTAGAATTATGAAATTTACAAGAAACGACATATTTGCTATAGCAAAAGTACCATATAACTTAGGCGGAGATAAAAGCAATAGCAATATTGAATACCTCAAATGGGTTGATTTTATTGATACACACTCTGATCATTTTATTTGGAAAGAAAACACAAAAGAGGGAGTTGAAACATTGACAAACATTGATAAAGTTCCTGAAAGTTTTAAAGAAAGGGTTTTAGATAGCCTAAACAAATCAGCATGTTATAAAGAGTTTGATGTCAAAAAAGGATTTTATAATATTAATTTAGGGTTTAACTATATTGATAATATGGTAAGCATTGGATTTGAACGCACTCCAAAACTAGAAGATTTAAAAATTTTCCTAGCAATGGCAAATCATTTAGACGCTTTTCTTTTGAAAGATGGCACTGAGATAATAGATGAAAGAGTTATAGACAGCCTTGGCTAATGAGATTCTTTTTTCAAATATTCCTCTTCCTCTTCACTTGGTTCAACCTAGGTGCGACTCCCGTATTCTCAAAAGTCGCCTTACCAAGCGTTGTTGTTTCTTTTCCTAAAGCAGAAAACCAAAACCAAGAAAGTGAGCTAAAAATTGGCGTTTCTAATTTTGCAAGAAGTGGCATTTCTGAAAATTCGTTTTCTGAAAACGCTATTTTGTGGGAGAGTTCTGTTTTAGAGAATCGCGCGCACGAGGTAAATGTTTGGGATGTTAAGGAGGCGGGGAAGTTGCTTGACAATGCTTTAATTGCCGAACTGAAAGCAACTCTTGGAAATAAAGTGGATGTCAAAAAACTAATTGGACTCGTTAAAAATCCTGAAGGAAAAATTGTTTGGTTAGATAAAGGTGTAACAAATGCTGAAGCAATCGCATTAGGGAGAAAGAAAGGTGCTGGTTTTGCTCATGTATTAGAAAAACATGCAACAGATTTTCTAAATAAAGGAATTACAGAAGCAGATTTACCTGAATTTCTTTTAAAAGCTGCTAAAGAAAATAACATTGTAAAAACAACTGGATCAACATCTCGTGCTGTTTTTGAAACAACTTTCAAAGGTGTAAAGCAACGAGTAACAATAACGATAGGAGATAATGGATACATAGTAGGTGCAAATCCAATTTCATTTTAACTATGAGAAAGCTAAAATATAGTTTCGAGTATTGTTGTTATCCCGTTTGGGTTGAAGAAGTGAGTGTTGAAAAACCAATTTTTGAAAATGTTGATGTTGATATTCTTGAAATTAGTTCTTCATTAAAAAAAGAAATAAAAGACTTGGCAGAAATTTATCAGTTGACTTATAATCAAGAAGACCCGAGAGAGTCTGAATTTAAGACTTGGCAGACATTTTCAATCTTTGCTAATCGAGTTATTTTTTCAGCCGAATTGCTTGAAATAGAATTAAAAGATAAATTTGAGATTGTTTTTATAAAAGACTATTGGGGGAAAATAATTGAAGTGTCAAAACAAAAGATAGTAGAAAGCTCGATTTAATCGGGCTTTTATTATTTACATCGAAAACACTTTTTTCAAAGCATCTTTAATATCTTCCATCGTATTTTTATCCACTGTCCCTAGTTTTTTAATGAGTCGTTCTTGAGAGAGCGAACGCACTTGAAAACAGTCAGCAACGGATTCTTTGCTCAATCCATTTTGAGCGTTGGGCATAAGTTGTACCATCTAAGATTCCATGTTGTAGCGGTCTTTCCAGTCGGTAATCGGCACAACCGCTTTTAATGGCAATTTTCCCAAAACACCATCATTTACAATATCAACAGGGTGCTACGCTCTTTGAAATTTTAGAGAAAAATATAGCCCCAGCGTATGGCTGTTAAGTCGCAGTAGCCATCCGTTGCCTACGGCGAGCTCTCCGCCAGCTGGCGGATCGGTTCACTTATCACTATTCACCTTTCACCCTCTCTCGCACACCTTCAGCAGCACTTACGGCCTAGCGCAGGGCAGCACCACCAACCTTATGGACTACGTCTCCGGCGCTACCCTTGTAAAGCACCAGTGGGATTGCCTATTCTCCTCCGGTGTGGTCATTGGTATGTTTGAGAAGGAGGAGGATGGGGCGAGTATTTCTGATTTTTGGGCTATTGCTACACTGAAGGAAGACTGCTCGGTTAATCCTCTTTCACCAGTTTTTTCTACCTATTTTGCACCTTCTGGACTACCTGTTAGTTTACCTAGGGGTTACTGCCAGACAGAGTTCTCGGGGGAGATAGTAAATGCTTTGAAAAACAAGGTAGGATTTTCAAAAAAGTATTTAACAAGTTTCAAGTTAGCTGGGAAAACATATGTTGCAATTTCTGAAGATGGGAAAAAATTTAGTGGTTATCGCGAGTTATTATCTTTTAGACCTAGAGATGAATACTATACC
>NZ_FMYP01000143.1 GCF_900096565.1 Williamwhitmania taraxaci | reverse complement strand
TGAGGCTAATGGTGGCCTTGGCGGCATTCCACTTCCAGCCCTTTACCTTTTTGCCGTTTACCATCACCTGCTTTGGCTGGCGGGTAAGGTTGTGGAGGCATAGGTCTACATCTTTTTCTTGTCCCCCGAAACCTTTTCCAACCTCTGGAATAAATTCCACAGTGAGATTCTTATTCTTAGCTTCGGCCGTAATTGTCAGCAGCTCGTAGGCACCCTTTTCGAAGGCTTCGGGCGTAGCGCCATCGTCGCCGTAGAGGCGGTAGCTGGTGCTCTTGTTTGCCTCCATGTAGTAGTGCACCTCTACGCTGTTGTAGTTTGCCTTTGTGGTGGAAGCAACCTTCTTCAGCATTGGGATTATGGCTCCACCCTTCACCAGCACCGGAATATGGTTGAGCGTTACGGGTAGGGTAACTTCGGCTCCACCCTCATACACCTTTCCGGTGTAGAAATCGGTCCAGGTGCTGCCCTTGGGTAGGTAAACCGTTTGCTCCGTTACTCCGGCTGCCTTAATGGGCGAAACGAGAAGGGCATCGCCCCACATGTAGGCCTTGTCGTAGGTAAGCAGCATGTGGTTGGTTGGCTCTACGTAAAATAGTGGCTGCATTAGCGGCTTTCCTGTTTGGCTATTCTCATAGGCCATGGTATAAATGTAGGGGAGCAGCTTGTAGCGAAGCAGTATGGATGCGCGGGCGTAAGCTTTGGTGGTGTCGTTCTGGAATACGGGTTCGGGCGCAATATTCTCCTGAGCATGTGGTCGGAATATAGGCTGAAAAACGCCATATTGTAGCCAGCGGATATATAGCTCGTTGTCGATTTTGTCACCACCGGCAAATCCGCCAAGGTCGGAGTGCATGTAGGCCAAGCCCTGCATTCCCATTTGTAGGGCAATCTCGGGTTGGGGAATAAGGCCACCCCAGCTGCGGCTTACGTCGCCGCTCCAGGGAATAATGCCGTAGCGCTGCGAGCCTGCATAGCCCGAACGCATCAGGATAAACGGACGGGTTTCGGGGAAATCTTTTTGGTAGCCCTCGTAAACCAGCTGCGCCCACTTATGTCCGTAGGCATTGTGCACCTCGTCGGCAGAGCCGTTGGCGTGTTGCAGTCCTGCCGGATGCACTTCTGGTTCGCCAAGGTCGCCCCACCAGCCACCAATGCCTTGGTTGGTCAAATCTTTGTATATATTCCAGAACCAGTCACGGGCCTCGGGCTTAAATATGTCGACTAGGCCGGTGTTGCCAAAGTAAAAGTCGTAGGTGTATGGCTTTCCGGTAGTATCGGTGCCTAAAACTTTTTGGTTCACGGCCTCCTGCCAGCGGCTCGAGGTGGTGAGAACAAACGGTTCGGTAACCAGTATGGTTTTAACGCCTCTGTCGGTAAGGCTTTGAATCATCTTTTGTGGTTCGGGAAAACTGTCGCGGTACCAGTCGAGGCGGCCCATGTCGCCAAAAATTCCCTTGCCAAACCAGTAGATGTCAACAATGGCAGCATCAACAGGAATAGAGTCTTGAAAAAACTTGTCTACCGTTGATACCACCTCGTTTTGGGAGTGGTAGCCAAATCGGCTGGAGAAGTTTCCAAAGGCCCAGCGTGGGGGCAGCGGTTGACGACCGGTAAGGCGGGTGTATTGGTCGGTGAGGTCGAACCAGCTATCTCCGGCAATAATCGTGTAGTTCATTGTTCCGCTTATGGTTTCGTAGGTCACGGTGTTGGTGGCCTTGCTGTCGAGGTCGAGCGTGCCAATGGAGGCGTTGTCGAACAGCACAGCGTAGCACTTGCTCGAGAGGAACATTGGGAGGCTATAGTTCATCAGCTCCGAGCGGGTTTCGTAGCCGTAGTGCGCCCGGTTGTATAGCTTCAGATTGTTGCCACGGCGGTTCATGCCCAGCACGCGGGCACCTCCGCCGTAAAGGATTTCGCTTGCTCCAATGGACAGGCTCATGCTTTGGGTTGAGTCGGTTTTAGTAAAACCTTTGCCCTCGCTTACCAGCAGGGAGTCGCCGTAGTAGTAGCTAAGGCCAAAGGGACTCTTTTGAACCTCTATGCGTATGCCCCCCGTGCTAACGGTGATACCATTGGCGGTTTCGGCAAGAGTCGGCTTCACTCCGGTGGGCTTCATGCTCACGCCGTAGGAGAAATTCTTTGGCTTAGCCCCGTTTGGGATAAAGGTGGTTTGCACCATCTTCTCATTAATGGGAACTAGGGTGTATGTTCCATCCGAAACTTGGATTTCAACCTTTCCAGAAACTTCTTTTGCTCCAGTAAATGTTCTCTCACTTGGTTGGCCAAAGGCGGTAGATATACCGAAGGCAAAAACTAGGAATAGCGGCATTCTTTTAATCATAGCTCAGGATTTTCGAAATCACTTTAATGAACTTGCACTAGGCTTGAATCGCAAATGTATTCATAAACGGCTGGATTGGTTATGGTATAAAGTCATATTTTGTTAGTAAGGGTTTGGCATACAGGTGCTGTTGCTACAGTAGGGGTAGTGTTAAAACGATTGCGCTACGGTCCTGCTACCTGTGTTTTTTTGTAAAAGGTATTGACTTTTGCTTTTGGATGTTGTAATTTGCGCTTGTGTTGTAATAATACCTTAAATCCGCAGGTCGATTGCTAGGTTTTAAATCTTAGCGTATTTAGGTTTGCTTGGTGGATATTTTGCCATTTTTTTGGTTCGACAT
>NZ_FMYP01000142.1 GCF_900096565.1 Williamwhitmania taraxaci | reverse complement strand
GCCGGCGTGCTTTTTCTTTTTAAAATATCTTATCCTTAAACAATTTCTTTAATTCTTCAGAATTGTACTTTAACTCTCGACAAACAAAAACTCGATAGTTGTACCAGTTCTCTTCTGAAGCGTAATGATTTTCAATTATTCCAGCTTCTTCAACGTTGTCAAAATACTGCTCCCAATAGGACCTTTTTAAATTCGATTCACTTATCGCAATAACAACAATATTCTTATTAAAATCAGGTACCCATGTGTAAAATGAACTATGAAAAGAAAAAGCATTCGGCAAATTATATTTTTTGCCAAGTAGATTTATGCCTCCTGCTATCGAATAGTGTCTTCCCCAAACCAAACAATGTTCCCTTTCATTTTCTGATAATGAGTTTTTTGCATTAGAAACGGATTCTAATATTTTGTCCCAGTTTTCATCGGAATAGTAATTTTCAAATGTCAATGGAATTTTATTATCCTTATTTGGTTTTAGATTATATACTTCGATATATTTATTAAGTTTTAAAAGTGGAAGTCCATGTGGTAGTATATACAGCCCAAATGATATAAGAAGTAACAAATATCCATATACAATCCATTTTCTATTTTGAATCAAGTGTTCAAAATATACAGACCCAAAGGCTAATAGCGATAGAACGATTGGATAGAAATAATACGATTTGCCTTTTGAAAGCATTAAAAATAGGAACGAAAAAAGCAAAGTAAAAACAGGCAATTTATAGACTTTGAACTTAGGGTGAAAAGGAACAATTATTAATGCAGTTAGCCAAACAATGAATGCAAATGGATTTAGCGATACTATAAGTGTCATCAACTCTTTTAAAAATGATTGTTTATCCAACTGAGTTTTATACAATTCTGACATGTGGTGAAAAATAGGAAAATTATTCTCAAATTGCCAAATAGGATTGGGCAGAATCAATATAATAAAAATCACCAAGGCTATCCAGAAAATTCTTTTACCCAATAATTCACGATTGAAAAGAAGTATGGAAGACACAAATCCGACAAACAAAAATGCAATACTATATTTATTTAAAAAGCCAATGGCTGAAAACAATGCAATGTAAATCAAATTCTTTGAGTTTTGAGAATTGCATAATCCAATCGCAAAATAAATAAAGAGAACCCAAAATAATTGTTCAAATGCTGTTGGTAGAAATAAATACTGCGATGCTCCAAAACCGGGAGAAAACAATATGCTAGACTCAGTTATTATTACAGCGATAATACCTCCGCCCAATCTTATTGTTGTAAGTCCGCAGATTAAAATGATGAATACAGAAAAAGCATAATTAAACAAATGGTTTATAAATAAAGAATCGGAATGAAACAGATCTTGTACCCATGAAACAAAACCAATAAACGGTGGGAAATCCATATAACCGAACGCCAAGTGTTTCCCTGCTTCTATATGCAGAAGTTCGTCACCATGATAACCAGAATTTGCTGTTGCAATAAATTGAAAAGTAAGTTTGACAACAATGGCAAAAAGTATTATAATATATTTGGTTTTTAGTTTTAAAAACTTCATCTTTTCAGTACTATCTTTTTTTTGCAGGGTTTCCTCTTAGCATGCGGCACAACTTTTGATGGTATGGTGTCGTGCGTTCGTACTTAATCATAATTATTTTATATCGTATTCTTTCTGTATAAATGTCACAAGCCTCGTGCCTTCTTGATTAACTGCATCCAGCCAACTGATCAACCCCATCAGACCCCTGTTCCATAGCTGAAGGCGAGCATACGCTTCGTTCAATGATTTCTTACCCTGCTCTGTTAAGGGTATAGGAATATTCATATTTTTATTGAGGTTGACAAAATCGAAAACCTGGGTGTAGCTGGTCATATTGACGACCGCACCATACATTAGATCGGACTGTGTATAATATTTTTTCAACGTTTGCTCATAGATCATAATTCTGTCCGAAACTGTTTTATTTCTTATCAATCTTAACTCACCGCTGCTTAATAATTGCTGGATGGTGCGGTCGTTAGAAACAAAAACTTCCAATCCCAGATTTTTGGTCCATAAACTGTATGCTTTATTTGAATTATATACTATTTCAGGAGATGACAACAGAATTAATACACTATCAATACCTGTGCGTAATCTTTTCAATTGTAATAATGTTCGATTTGACTGGAGCGTATCTGATTTAATATCCTCCACTATTGAATATATAAATTCCTTTTCGCGCTTATGCTCTTTCAATTCTTCGCGCCAGTTCTCTGCCAGAAATCCGCAAAACACGGCGAGGAACAGCATCAGGAATTCAAAGAAATAATGTTTCCATCCACTACCTGGGGCATTGTGTAAATGGTGGGCGTGTGTTTCCATATTTTCAGTTTCTTGTTTTGTGGTAAAGTTGACAGATTCAACAATTGGAATTTTTTTATCAGGTATCTTCTCTGATTCGTGATTTGTTGAATTCTCCAAAGTTTTGTCGCCAGTATCAGCGTTTTCTGCCATTTGATTTATGTGTTGGTTTATCAGATTATTAAAGTTTTCCCTAGCATGACGCACAACGGTTGCTGCTAAAATGCGTTGGGGAGTTCGAAGCAGCGTCGTTATCCCACGGTAAAATAAATGCAATATACTAAAATATAACTTATCTAACC
>NZ_FMYP01000141.1 GCF_900096565.1 Williamwhitmania taraxaci | reverse complement strand
CTTGCATCGGCTAGGCCAAACCCCATTCCGGCAATAATATTGCGGTAACTCTCGGTATGCAGATCAGTAAACCCTTCAGAGAACTCGATCTCCTTCCCTTCCATGGTTATGGATCGGAACGTACGCTGCCCCTTGAGCTTAACGGCCTCCGGTATATCGTTGTAATCGACGCTCAAGAACCAACGAACCCGAGCCCTCTTTAGGCGTAGAAAGCCTGCTGCGCGCTCCGGTTCCGAGAGGTGAACAACGCTCTCCTGAGGTTCACCAAAAACCCAGCTGAGCATGTCGAAAAAGTGAATGCCAATGTTGGTGGCCACGCCACCTGATTTTTGAATATCGCCCTTCCACGAAACGAAATACCAATTACCACGACTCGTAATGTAGGTTAAGTCTACATCGAAAACCTTATCGGCAGGGGCCTTGGCCACCTCTTCCCGAAGCGCAATAATTGCTGGGTGCAGGCGAAATGGTTTCCATCCCCATTAATTACGGGTTGTTCGTGGTTAAGCAGCAGCTTCACAAACTTGGGAATTACGGCTGCGTAAGCACCCTCCGGATCTTGTCGTCGTCCAAAAACGTTAAAATATCGTAACCCAATGGTTTCAATGCCATACAGCTTGGAGAAGTTGTCGGCATAGAGCTCATCGGCATATTTGGTAATGGCATAGGGCGAAAGCGGCTTTCCAATTAGATCCTCCACTTTTGGAAGACCGGGGTGGTCGCCGTAGGTAGAGGAGCTGGCTGCATACACAAATCGCTTGATGCCTGACTCCTTGGCGGCAAAAAGCATTCGAACAAAGCCACCCACATTAACATCCGTGGTGGTTATGGGATCGTTAATAGAGCGAGGAACACTTCCCAATGCTGCTTCATGAAAAACTAAATCAACCCCATTCACAGCCTTTAAGCAATCGTCGTAGTTGCGAATATCCCCTTCGATTAGGGTGAAGCTCGGATTACTTATAAATGAAGAGAGATTCTCCCGCTTACCGGTTGAAAAGTTATCTAAACAAACAACATAGTTTCCATCACCAAGCAAGGATTCACATAGGTTGGAACCAATAAACCCAGCTCCACCTGTTACTAATACTCGCTGATTTTTAAGTAATTGTGTCGTCATTTAATAAACAAAAGGAAAAGAGTTACACACTTAACAAAACATGCCTAAACTTATCAATATCTGCAACCTTTTCTTTAATAATTGTAACAACAATATCAAGATTTATTCGCTTGTAATCGTGCACCAAAATATTTCTAAAGCCAACCATTTGCTGTAACGACAAAGAAAGTTCATTAGAAATATACCCGTGTTCAAAGAGCATTTGAAAGACCTCACGGTTAGCTTGAGGAATCCCAAGATTTTGCTTACGAATAATATGGGCACCTGCATCAATACAAGCCTGTATTGCCCTCTCCAAGTTGAGCATTATGGCATCCTGCACAGTAAAATTTACAGTAAAGTCATGCTCGTGTTCACGATATTCGTCCTCAATACGTTTTAAGCACTTGGACAGAGTCTCCGATTTATTGAGTAATGTATTGTCCATCATAGCACTTGTTTACCGTATCTATCATTCACAATGTCCCGTCTAACTTCATTGAGGTATAGATAGTCACTCCAAATTCTATTTTCAATGAAATGCATTCGCTCAATATCCTTAGTATAAATGCGTCGACCGGTAGTTACAACCTCATAGCAAAACACCTCGGAAGCACCACGCATATCAACTAAATCAACATCGGTGGAGAAAAGTGCGGCCAATCGCTCCTGTACAGCAAAGCACTTCAACTCTTCCACTGATGAAGAAGAGTTCCAGAAAGCAATGTCTAAATCACTTTGCGAATGGGTTTTTCCAGTAGCCATACTCCCAAAAAGATATATCAACTCTATTTCAGGAAACTCTGATAGTAGAAGATCGATTACCTTTTGTTCTGAGAATTTTAGCATTTAAAAAAATGAAGTATAAAAATATTCAAATTGGAATAACCATCACACAGCTTCGCCTCCTCAGTCACATTAACGTGACCGAATACAAAAATTGGGAGGTCAAAAGTAGATATTTATCGCCAATTGGCAAATAAAATCAGCCAGAATGAGGATTCGTCAATTATTTTTAATCGTTGATCAAGAAGGTTCGTAGAGCAATCAGCTCAAGGTAAGGATTCCAACTGATTATTCTTGGATTTGAAAAAAAAAGCATATTACAAATCGGGATAAACTGGAAAAGAAGATCGTTCTCTTTGTGAATAAAATAGGTTAAAATAGTGCCGATAAATTGCTAGGATTACCAATAAATCAGTAATGAAATATACACAATAGGCACATTGTAGCACATTGAGATTCTAAAATTCGCAACGTGCAAAATAATTCACACTGAGTTTCACTGGCAAGATTCAACTCACAAATGCAACTCAGCGTAATTAAAACATCGCCAAATTATAGGCTCCAGTAAGTAAACGAGTTCACCTTATTCTTGAAAATCCCCTTCACGTCGACAAATACACATCCGCTGGCGGCATACTTCTTGAACCACTCCTCTGTGAGCCCTACATACTGCTGATGGCTAACAGCAACTAAAATAGCATCGTATAGGCCAGTAGGTTCAGTGGCCATGGTTATCCCATACTCCTCATGCACCTCGTGAGCATCGGCAAAGGCATCGATTACGTCCACATTAAGTACGCCAAATGAATG
>NZ_FMYP01000140.1 GCF_900096565.1 Williamwhitmania taraxaci | reverse complement strand
CCTGTATTGTTCGGACTTATGAGGGGAGTGAAAATAGCGGAAATCATGTGTTCTATGTGTTCGAAACATCACATTAACCTATTTTGCAGCGCATTCCATCGAGCACATAGTTTTTTGAGTAGAACACATAAGAGGAGTAGGGAATAAAGAGACAATCTCCCGAGGATGAAGTGCAACCCTAACAAACACAGAGCAACGATTAAATCATGACCCCATACAGCGGCAAAAACCTGCAAAAAGGCTTCTGTTACGGTGGTAAGTTGCTATGAAATTATAAGCATGTGGCCAAAGAAATGTGGCGTATTTAAGTGCTTACCGCTAGAAGTTCCCTTGAAACTTCGTTTTCTTTTCCTTTCGCTGAACATTAAAGTCGAACATATAGCTATAGGTAAGATTCACCGAATACTGTGTGGATGTTTTTTTTACGCCTTGGTTAAAAACTTCCGCAAGGCTTAGGTTGAAATTGTGTCGCTTCACAAAAGTATACCCGGCACCAATCCTTAGGTTTACAATTTTCGCCAGATTCATGGTATCATTAAACGACCGGCTGTAGGTGCCAATAAAGGAAACCTTCAACTTTTCGAAGAAAGCTTTTTGCAAGGAGATGTTGTAGCTAAACACACCCATGTAGCCGGCAGGCAGCTGGTTGTGATTGTAGTTTACCGAGGTTGATGCATTAAATTTTTGCGGTATTCGGGAGTATTGGTAGGAAAGCACCGAATTGTATATGCGGTTGCCGGCAAACTTCGATTCATTTTTTTGCTGCTCCGAGGCTTCCTGATAGGTAAACACCCCGTTGATACTCTGCCGACTCTCCTTACTACTAACTAGCGTATAGTTTGCATTGCACGAAGTGGTAAGGTTCAGCTGCGTGAAGCTAAGGGTATCCAGATTTTGATACGGATTGGTTGCCGTTAGCTCACTGTAAACTTCCTTAATATGCATGTACGATTTTAAGTTGGAGTAGGACACTCCTACGTTCAACTTTTTGGTTATCATCGACGATATGTTGGTTGAATAGATTAATCGATTGCTGCTGTTCAACTTTTGATCGGACAAATTATCGCGCTGGTATCCCACATCGGCAGCAAGGTTAACCCGCTTTTTTATGGAGGTAGAAAAGTTTGCCGTTATGTTCTCGTAATCGTTCACAAAGTAATAGGCTCCAAAGGTATTATAGTTGGGGCTTACCCGTTCATACGTTGCGCCGATAACCCCTATCGACGACGATTGTGAAACACCTGCTTTAACAGCATGATGTATGGCCAAATCGCCGTTTTGCTCCACAAATCGATCCTTGACGCTGTGGGATAAGCTGTCGGTTCGGCTTATATCTGAATTAATGGCACTAATGGCGTACTCTACATTGAACTTTACGCTTTCAATAATTTTAATATCCAGAAATAAACTTCCTGCTATATTATCCATGGGAGCCACTACAGCGCTATCGCCAACACTATAAAAACTAGCATTGGGAACATCCTTGGCCTTGTAAATATTGAATCCAATATCGGCGAATTTACTGGAGTGCTCAATTTTAAAACCGCCCCCCATTCGTTTATAAATCGCCTCGGTATTAACAGAATCGCGCTTCACCTCCTTCTTCATTCTTCCGTAGATGGCGCTTACCTTCAGTCCACTTTCGAAGGTTAGCTCCACACCGCCACCAAACAGCTCATGGCCCACCAGCGTATAGGGCGAAAAAGTCATACTGGAATACCCCGCATATACCTTGATCCACTTGTACGATGGCGCAATGGAAAAGCGGTTAAAGGGCATGGAAGCGTCCTTATTCAGCTGATTATTGGTATAGGCAAACGACACGGGGACGTTAACCACGCTAAACAGGCTGAAGTTAACATTCCCGGCAAGGTAATAGGTGTATGGATCGGCACGACCCGTTGTATCGCCGGGAATGAAAGTCGATATTTGGCTCAGCGATAGTCCACCATTACTGGTGAGTATCGGAGCCTTTATAACGCCCTCAATATCCTGAGCAAAAGAAACTTCTCCGCACAGTAAAAGAAAAATGCCAACGATTAATAGGTAATACTGCCTCTTGAAATCACAAAAATTCATTCCTTACATTTTAACTTTTACAGTATTACTTAACTCGGAAGCGCTTCCATCCTCATAAATAGCCTTGATGCGGTAGTTAAAGGTTTTTTCGGGGCTCAGCTTTAAATCGAAATAGAAATCGTCCAGCGAATTGCCGTACAGCTCCATGGGTGCATCATTCACACTTCGATAAACCAGAACTTTTACGACCCGTTTATTCGACTTAATGCTCCAGATTAGCTTAACCCTATCGGTTTGCTCCCGCTTCTTTAAGCTGATACTCTCCTTGCTACCCGTGGTTTTGCACACAACCGTTTTCGATGGAGGCGAGAACAGCCCGGTATTATCCTCGGCCTTCACAAAGTAGATATACTCCTTGCCGGCCTTCACGCTCTTATCCAGATAGGTCGATCGGATATCCGCTACCTTATCCAGCTTCACGATTGCCCGAAACAGGCTATCGCCCTTTTCCCTTCGGTAGATATGGTGAAAGGCAACATCGATGCTGGAGCTGTTTACCCACGTGAGGGAAACATTACCATCTTGCTCCTCAATGCTTTTAACCACAGGCGATACGGGAGGAATAACATCCGGACGCGTAATTGTAAGCATCTCCGAAAACTCCGACTGGTTTTGCCGCACATCGATAGCCCTTACCTTGTAGTAAATATTGCGCGTAAGGGTTTTTATGTTCACGGTATCAACAAACGTAGAATCTTTAATTACGGCAGGGGTTTCGAGGATAAACTCAAACCGTGGATTGTTGGACGAGTAGACCC
>NZ_FMYP01000139.1 GCF_900096565.1 Williamwhitmania taraxaci | reverse complement strand
TCAAATTAATTCATAAATTTGGTCACGAAATCATCCTTTTTTTGTGGCACAATATCACCGAAACAAGTGGCACAATATCACCGAAATATCAAGTAGTGTCAGTATTACCCCAAACAAATCCAAAAACCCGAAAAACACCGATTCCAGTCCATCTTTTTATTGAAGAAGCACCGCGGCTAACCACTCGTTTCGGTGCGGGATATGGCACTGAAGACCAATTCAGGGCTTTTTTGGATTTTGGTTATAAGGGGTTTCTCGGAGGTGCACGACAGCTCAAACTTAATTTGAAGCATTCGTCACTCGAACCCTATTCAGCTAGTTTAAAATGGATTCAGCCTCAGTTTTTAACTAAGAAAAGTTCTATCACCCTAAATCCTTTTATTATAAAAAATTCAGAGCCTGGTTATGTAACGCAAACCTTTGGTTTAAATGTTCCTATTACTTACCGGTTCAGTGATGATTTCAGCAGCACTTTAACGTATTATCTGGAGCGCGTAAAGCAAGATGTTGGTCAAGGTTATGAAGAGATACCGCATTCAGGAGATGGAATATTTCCTTATAATAAATCAGGCATACTGGTGAGTACTAGATTCAATAATTCTAAACCCCAGTTCTTTCCTACACAGGGAATCACTGCGTTTATTGGATTTAAACTGAACGGTTATTTATTAGGTAGTGATTTTAACTACAACAGCTTATGGGCCGAATTTCGAACTTATTATGAAATAGGCGATGTTGTAATTGCATTCAGAATTTTGACTGGAGGAATTCATTCAGCTGATACTAGTCAGTTCATTCCAGTTGAAGACCGTTTTTACTCCGGAGGTAGTAACTCGGTTCGCGGATGGAACCGGTCTGACCTGGGGCCAAAACGTAGCAATGGTTCTCCACTTGGAGGTAAAAGTGTGATGGAAGGAAATCTAGAAGCTCGTTATCCTTTGTTTTGGAAGGTAAGCGGAGTCGCTTTTTTGGACGCCGGGAATGTATGGACTGAATCATATACCTATAAATTGAAAGAACTAGCGTATGCAGTCGGTGGTGGAATCCGTGTTGAAACGCCTATTGGTCCTATTCGTTTCGATGTGGGTTTTCCTGTTTGGAACGAGAAAAAAAAGCCACAGTTTTTTATCAGTGTTGGACAAGCTTTTTAACTCATGAAGAAAACTATCAAATATATATATCGGATTTTTCTCGGGGTTATTCTTATCCTGATCCTCATTGTTATACTTGCTGGGGTTCTGGTTCAGACTGATTATTTTCATAAAAAACTGCCACCAATCTTAGAAAAGCAAGCTTCCAAGTATATAAACGGAAAGCTCTCCATTGGCAGTGTTGATGGCAGTCTTTTTTCTGGCTTGATAGTGCGTAATGTTTTACTCAAATCTAACCTGGACACCATCGCGTTTATTTCTGAAATAAATGCTGGATATAACCTGTTGCCGCTCTTTTGGGGTAAACTTGAGATTTCATCTGTAAAGTTAGATCATCCATATATTTTTCTCCAACAGATTAATGATTCAACTTGGAATCTGCAGCAAATTTTAAAACCATCAAATGCTCTTCCTGATGATACTATTAGTAGTTCTGGTTCAATTGAAATAGACATAACCAAAGTTCAGATTGTTGAAGGACTTATTAAGATAGAGACTTCGGATACATTGATTCCAAGGGAAATTGGCCATCTCAACTCTAAATTCTCACTGAATTACGCAAAGCAAAAACAGAAAATTATTTTGCAGGAGTTTTCTTTGCAAACAAAATCTCCTGACCTGAACTTAAAGAAATTGTCATTTGAGTTGACGCGTAATCAGGAAATTATTGAATTAAAAAACCTTTACCTGAAAACAACACAAAATCAACTTAAAGGGAAAGGTCGATATTACACAAAAGATAAGATGCAAGCCAGTGCCGATATTCAAACAGAGCCTGTTCATCTGAGTGAATTTGAATATTTCCTTAAAGGGATAAAAATACCGGTTACACCTGGTTTTAAATTTGATGCATCGATAAAAAATGATTCGCTGGTTGCCACAATTGATCTAAAGGATCATGATGAAAGTATTCACTTGAATTTGGCATTAGCTAATTTTCCTAATCTGGTTTATCATCAAGCAGATTCTCTTATAAGTTATAAATTGAACGGCAAACTGGTAAATGTTAATCTGAAGCGCTGGGCTGGTTTAAATGATATGAATTATATCATTAATGGTAACGTTTCGGCACAAGGAAAAGGAATTTCTCCATCAACGGCTGTGGCAGCTGTGCATGGCAATTTAAAGGATTTAAGAATCCGCGATAAAACCATTCAGCATATTGATTTTGCTTTTCAATTGAATAGAGGGTTTCTGAAGGGTAACGTTCAGGGCAGAGGCGAGTTTGGAGAATTTAGTGTAAAACCCGAAATTACTGATGTAATGGGTAAACGCCCGACCTATATGGTCGATTTGGTTACCCGCCGACTTGATTTGGCACAACTTACTGGAGTCGATAGCCTTAGGTCATCTATCAATATGAAGGCACAATTACAAGGAAGGGGATTTGATCCAAAGACTATGATTGCCAAAGCAAATGTTTTGATTTTTGAATCACAAATGTCTGGTATAGGGCTTGATACTGTAATGGCAAGTGTTGGATATTCCAATGAAAATATTCAGTTAGATTCGCTTTTGGTGCAAACTCAGACACTTAATCTTAAAGCTAAGGGAAATTACAGCAAAAGATCAAATTCCGACGTTGTTTTGTCAGCTACAATAAAAAGTTTGGATGAGTTTAAATCATTAATCCCTATTCAGGGTATTCAAACCAGCGGAAAATTTGATGCACACCTTTCGGGCATGCCTAATTCATTAAAGTTTGAGTCTCAATAGTTCGGTAATAACTAGTGTAAATATTTGACAATCAGAAAAATAGGCGTGAATAAATTTGAATAAGACCTTAGAAATCAGTATCTTAA
>NZ_FMYP01000138.1 GCF_900096565.1 Williamwhitmania taraxaci | reverse complement strand
TCTACAACATCGGGGTGAAACCTTCGGGGAGTAGCCCCTTATTTTTATTCAACTAACGTTTCAACTGGAATCTTTTTGTCGGACAGTAGTGATTTACTTTATAAAATAAACAGTCTTGTATTGTCTGATACACCACTTAACATAAGCCTTTTGGATAGTATTTACACAAGAGTTTTAGAGGATAATGGTATTTACTCTCCATTTGAGTTGATTGTTTATAGAATGCATACCGACAGTGTTATACAGAGTACAAACCACAGCGTAATGCGATACGGGCAACGAACACGCAGAAAAGAGTTAGATTTAAATATGGAGATACAGGCAATGTATAAAAGTCATATTGCTTTGATTCTACAAAAAATGTTACTCTTTATTATTTTGTCGGCAATGGTAACGGGTCTTATTATTATGATGCTTTCATATCAGCTGCGTATTATTACCCGGCAAAAGCGCATAGAAAAAGTGCGGCAGGATTTTATCGACAGTATGACCCACGAACTTCGCCACCCTTTGCAGGGAGCGTTGTCGATGGCTGAGATACTGGAAAACCCGACTTTTGCAGAAAATCCCGAAAGAGTATCCAATGCCATAAGCCGAATAAAACATAATTTGTTTAATTTGAGTAAGCTGTTGGATTCAATCGTGCAAAAGTCTTATTCAGAAAAGCTCCAACAAGGCGCCGAATGGCAGGAAGGTAATTTACAGGAAATGTTAAATGATTTGATTGCCAGTTTTATGCTGCTTTCTGACAAAGAGATAAAATTTACCACTCATTTTGAGCATATGAAATCCGGCTATTGCTACGACCCAGTCCATTTTCCTAATGCCGTGAAAAACCTGATAGATAATGCCGTAAAATACTCGAGCGAAACGGTGGAAATAACGATTTCCGTCGTTAGCAATGAAAATGAGTTTAGCGTAATTGTAAGCGATAACGGTATTGGCATCCCCAAAGAAGAAATACCCCGAATTTTCGACAAATTCTATAAAGTGCATAACCCGCGAATAAAACACGGCTTTGGACTGGGGCTGAGTTATGTAAAGTGGGTGGCTGAAATTCATTTGGGTAGTGTGAATGTGCAGAGCCGTTATGGGAAAGGCTCAGAATTTATCATCACTACACCAATATTAATCGAAAAAGCATAATGAAGACACTATTAATAGCCGAAAACAACAGTGATTTTGCTTATGTAGTGGAATGGCATTTTCAGCAAAAGGGGATGCGTGTTTTCACAGCAGCAAGTGGCAAAAAAGCATTGGAATTATACCACACACATTCGCCTAATATTGTTTTGCTGGATATAAGTCTCGATGATGATATTGATGGCAAAGAAGTTGCTCGAAGAATCAGGGCAAAGGACAAATACACACCGATTCTCTTTATGAGCGGCGAGAGCAAGTCGCCTGCTGATGTGGTGGAGGGGTTTGATATAGGATGTAACTTTTTTCTTAAAAAACCGGTAACCATAGAGGAAATAGAAGCCCATATAAACACATTGCAAAATACCAAAAGTAGTCAATTGGTATATAAAATTTCAGGTGTCATTTTCAATACGGAAAACCGGACTTTGTCTTTCGACGGAAAAACAGAATACCTCACGGAAAAAGAGACAAAAGTATTACAGATTTTGGCAGATTACTTGAACAATGTGGTGGAACTGCAAACCATTTTGGATAATGTATGGAATGGTGAACTGTCCGAAGAATCCTTAAGAAACAACATCAGCTCACTTCGTAAAAAGTTAGCAAGTGCTAATTTAAACATTAAAACCATTAAGAATAAAGGATATATGCTGAATGATGCAGGTTAATTGCACATAGCGTATTGTTTTACAGGGGTGAAGGAAATACAGCAATTTTGCAATCTCAGGCCTGTTATGCTTATGAGTGTAGATCGCGGTTGACTTGCTGCTTTTATGCCCCAGTGGCTTTTGAATATAGCGCAAATAGGTGTCTGCCTCCAGCAGGTGCGTAGCATACGAGTGCCGCAGCTAGTGTGGGGTAACCTTTTTGTAATATTCTCTGCTCAATCGGGTCTTTGCTTACACACAGGGCTGCGCCCTGTGCTTTTACGGGTAGGCCTTTCAGGCCAACGAGAATCCGGCTGGGCAGACCATGCAATTCGAAACAGGCCTTCCAAATCATAAATTGCAAGAATGGTTACGACGAACGAATGCGATACAACCCTAAAGTGGAGCTAACTATTTTAATATTCCGATATTGTTTACCGGTAGTCGGAAGCTGTCCCGATTATGCCAGTAGATTTCCCTCCGAAAGAGAATAATTGCATTGAAAACCCCATAGAAAGAAACCGTTTAACCTAGGATGTAGCACAACCGGGACCTCTCGCTGGGCACTTCGTGCCGCTTAAGGTCCTATTTATTGGCGGTAGTTATTATTTGAGTTTATCGATAAGTCTTTTAAATTCAGGAAAGTCTCTCATGAGTTTATCAATATCTAATAGTTTAAGCAATTGTGCTCCATGATTAACTTTATGATAAGTTTTTCTTGCTGTATTCTTCGTAATTCTTTGTAGTTCTTTGTCAGGTTCTTCAAATAGGCTTGCGTGCTTCTTTGCTAATCTATTGCTAATATTATCATTGTAAAAGTGATCTAATATCTCAGGCTGCGAAATAAACCATGCTTCCATTTCCTGAATCATAAAGAAAACAGAATCCTTGTAATCAGAAATTTCGTTTTCTTTCAAATCATCTGCAATTTTAGTTTCGGGAGCATCTAAATCACATAGCATATTTGAATTGAAACTGTTTTTGAATTTGTCAATAGTTTATTTCTTCCCATCGCCCATACTTATTGTAGGCATTTTACCCTCTAACTTTTTCGCCAACAATTTATTAAATCCTTCCCTAAGGTTGCCATTACTAGTATCAGTAGTGCCCTCTATAAATAAATAGCTCCTTTTTACCATCTGTTACCTCCTAAATCTCCTTGTCTCCACATTTTGCCAGAACTGAATTCTTCATACCATCCTTCGAAATCACTCTTGTTATAAACGCAAGATTCAACTCACAAATGCAACTTGGGTTAACTGATTATATGTTAAGAGGGGAGAGATAAACCCTAGCCTTTTTCTAGGCCGACTGTTAAG
>NZ_FMYP01000137.1 GCF_900096565.1 Williamwhitmania taraxaci | reverse complement strand
TTACTGGCCTTCCAGAGCAAAAACGCATCAATTTAAGGTATGCCAAATCGTCGACCCCCAATAACCTATTTTTACTGGGGGGTTGACAACACAACTAGCATACTGACTATCAATACGTCAAAGACCAATACCTATTAATAGTAAACCCTGTAGTGGGCTGTAACCCATCCTCGACAACAAAAACTCAAAGGAAATTGTCTACAGAGCTGCGCTCCTTCCCCACTATTTGCTTGTCGAGCCAACGCGATTCACGACTCTGAAAAATAATGAGGCTATCCTCCTCTAAATTCATAAATTCCTTGGCAAGCAAAATGAGTTCTTTGAGCTGCACCTCGCTTATTTCGCCCTCAAAAACAGAGTTCTGGATCCAGCCCAAGTAGCGCCTACAAAGCTTAAGCATCTTGCCCACGCGCTTCTCACCCATATCGTAAACCAAAATTATATACATCGCCCTAGCTATTTTACATTCAAATACCTTGTGGTTAAGCTCTTCTCTACCACCACATTTTAAATGGCCGATACTCCTCAATTCCAAGGATATGCTTGGTGAGCTTATAGCACTCCAACCGAATCAAATACTTGTAGCTCACATTACGGCCCAAGCTGCGGTGCTTAACCGTTTCCGATAAACGCTTCTCCCACTCCTCCGCCACTTTCTTCCGGGAAGTTGGCTTGAGAAGGCATCCATTCAGCTTGCGCTCAAAATCATTGGCCTGCAGCTGCTTTCGGTTAAACATGGAGAAAATGAGCCTATCGGCCAGCAGAGGCTTAAATATTTCGGCAATATCCAATGCGAGCGAGTAGCGGCGCTCTCCCGGCTGGTGCAGGAAGCTGATAGTTGGATTCAGCTGCGTGTGGTAAATGGCATCGAGGCAAGCGGTATAGCACATACTGTTGGCAAACGATATCATGGAGTTCACCTCGTTGGATGGCGGACGCCGGGTACGGTTGCCCATGGTAAAGCCATCTATTATGGTATCGAAAGCCTCATAGTAAGTCTGCCGAATATTGCCCTCAATACCCATGAGTTCGTCTACCTCCTTGGTTGTGCCAATTGAGTTGGCATAAGTAAGTATGCGCTCCACCTGATCGTCGCAGCTCTTGCCCCTGCTGCCGTAGTACTTTAAATTTCGAACCATATTATAGGCTCCACCCTCAATAAACTTTTGCGCTACTATCAACCGCTTCGCTTTTTTAAGATGATGCTCGCACTGTAGCAGCTGCATGCGGCCCGATAGCAAATATTCCTTGGGCATAAAGGAGCCTGTGTAGTGCTCGTAAAAATCGAAGAAGTGAACGCTCACCGAATTCTTACCCAGAAAGTTATATAGCGCGCTGTTGGCATCAAGGCTGCCGTAAACGTAGAGGTTATCTACCGTTTCGATGGGGATATACCTTGGTTGACCCTCGTTTCCGGCCTCATCGGTAGGCGTAAACTTAAGGGTATTGTCCGTTCGGCTAAGCCTACCCGGATTAAATAGGTAGAATGTCTTTTTCATAGTGATGGGGGTTATTCATCCTCGGTGCTATAGCAAAAGTCGAAGTAGGAGCAGCGCTTGCAAATGCCCTTTTTCTCAAGCGGAGGGCACGTCTCGCTCTTTACAATCACTTCAATACTGGCGAGGGTTGTCAGCAGCACCGCTCTATCATCGTGAGTTAAGGTTACTCTTTCGCGGTGGCGCATGGTAGGGTATTCTATTATTCCGGTAACGCCCTCTATCCCCTCCTGCTCAAGCAGCCATATGTAGAACTTTACCTGCCATAGGTGGGCTTTTTCCATGGAGTCCGATTTCTTCACCTCGTGAACCACCTTCTCCACGGGGTCGTAAAAGTCGATTTTGCTACCACCCACCTCCACCTCCACGTAGCGTGAAGCCCTATCGGTATAAGTAGTTTCATGAATCAACTTACCCTCGGTAACGGTATCTGAGGTGTGCTCCATATTTATGCCATTGGCAAAGAGCCATAACTTTCGATGACAAATATGGTAGTATGCAAAGTGGGTTCCGGTTATCATTGTTTTTGCTTAAGGATTCGTAAAACCTAAATAACTTTCTATATCGCCCAAATCGAGCTGTTGCTTATGCTGTAGCATAAAATTTTCTCGACCACCAAACCTATCCAGTATTGCTTCGCGCATAACCTTTGTTGGCATATCCGATAGCATTGTATTGTACGAACTCCATGGGTATTCCAATGGATGCTTACAAAAACCGTGATGTACGGGGTTGTGATGAATATAAACCACTAACCGAATAAAATAGGCTTCAGAATTTACGAGTTTGCGATGAAAATGTCGTTCAAAAAGGCTTCCATGGCGGCCATATCGGGCATTGTAGTGCTGGCAGTACGCATTAAAAAGGTGCCCCAGCTGATGTGAAAGAATTGGTTTTCGTTTACCCATACCCCTATCGGACGAGGGAGGCTCCAATTCCATTTCCCTTTTGGAGGTCGAAGACCCCGATTGAGGTAATGGCGTGATGTCGGGAAATGGCAATATTTCGTCCTCATCCTTTACTCGAATGAGCAAATGAAAATGGTTAGGCATCAAAACCCATGCAGCGGTTTCAGCAACAAGGGGTATATACTTCTCATAAAGGCGTAAAAAATGCTCATAGTCTACCGACTGTGAAAAAAGATTGCAGCTATTAATTCCCCTATTGAAAATATGGTAGAACTTGCCATACTCTAAGGGAAGGGTTACCATTGTCATCGTAAATCATTTTACATTCCTACAATTCTTACGAATATCGATAAATAATCAACTCTGCATTAAAAGGCGGTTGTTTTACTCAATAGTTCGGTAAGATTTATGCCGCAATTTTACCGTAATCCAACAAATCATTGACGATTTTTTTATTTTTTGCGGTGTTTGGGTTTATTGCAAACATACACATAAATCGTTCCAGTAGCAACGCGTTGTTATATAGAGTTTTGTAATTAGCCATTGAGAACGTTTTTTGGAGGTTATCCTTGTTTGAGAGCCAGTCTTGCTTGGCGATATTTACCGCTGTTAGAGCCGCGTTAAAGTGGAAATCGAGCTTATTCTTGCTCCTAGCCTGACAGGTGGTAAGCCCGGTGAACTGCTTGGCATCTCGGTAGAGGAATTCTATTTGAAATCGGGACCGGTAGTAGCGGACAAT
>NZ_FMYP01000136.1 GCF_900096565.1 Williamwhitmania taraxaci | reverse complement strand
GTGGATAATGCGGGGACGACAGCGCATCCTAAAGCTCTTTTCGGCCAAGAAATACCACCTGCTGCTGGAGTGAAGCGGCCACGCTGCTGTGCCCAATGGGAAAGGTATGCCCGCGCCTCAATAGCTAGTAATTGAATACCTGACACTTACGGTTCGTTACGGTTTTTATTGTTGCAGGCTTCCAAAAAAGGAAGTTGCAAACCATAGGGGGAGCGAAAAACGGAAGAAGTGACGCAAAGAAGGGCTATGTCGAACCAAAAAAATGGCAAAATATCCACCAAGCAAACCTAAATACGCTAAGATTTAAAACCTAGCAATCGACCTGCGGATTTAAGGTACAATAACAATTAATAGTATCCTACTCTATTGGGGCTTTTCGGAATCTGCCCAGGTTGCGGCCGCAAGCCATGCTACAATAATAATACTTACCACCGCCACCCGGTGGCAGTTTGCAATACCTCAGCATGTTTAACAACACTTTTTTTACAGCAAGCCTTAAATCCGCAGGTCAATTGCTAGGTTTTAAATCTTAGCGTATTTATGTTTGCTTGCGGGATATTTTGCCGTTTTTCTGGTTCGCCATAGCCCTTCTTCGCGGCACTTCTTCCGTTTTTTGCTCACCTTTTGGTTTGCGACCTCCTTTTTTTGGAGGCCTGCGGCAATAAAAACCGTAACGAATCGTAAGTGTCAGGTATTCAGACGCTATCTGTTCCTGTGCAGGCATACCTTTCCCATAGGGCTCAACAATGTGGCCGCTTCACTCCAGCAGCAGGTGGTATTTCTTGGCCGAAAAGAGCTTCAGGATGCGCTGCCGGCCCCGCATTATCCACTTGGCCGGCACTACCATGAAGCGGAAAATGAACTTCTTCAACCGGAAGGTTGGCTTGATAAAGCTGAGCCGCTGGCTGATGAACTCCGTCAGCAGGTGGAAGAGGTTGCGGCAGATCGCCATCAGGATCAAGAACACCGTATTCTCCTGAAGGAAGGAGAAGGGCATCTTTTTCCACAGAAAGTCGTTGTTCATCTCGTCGAACAGGCGCTCGCTCTCCCCCCGGTCGTTGTAGAACAGCACCACCTCTAGGTTGGTCATTTCCCAGTTGTTGGTCATTATCGCCCGGTAGGCGAAGGCATCCCCGGTGAACAGGTCGCCCTGGAGGTCGGCCTTCCTTTCCCGGCTCACCACGTAGCGGTAGACCTTAGCCTGGCCAAACGGCGCGTACTCCAGGGTGGCCAGCTCGTACTCCTTAAACCCGATCTCTACCGTTTCCCAGCGCGGGATAGCGCTTACCAGACTGAACAGGTTGGCGCACCGCTGCGCCCGGATGTAGAAGAACTCCGAGTTGGCCTCCACCACCGGTACCACGCTCCTGTCGAACGAACCGCAATCCATTCGGCTGTGCTTTACCCGGATGCCCGCCAAGTTCAGCCCCGCATAGGCCCGCGTAAGGGTCTCGTCCTGCTTGAACTTCACCGAGCTGTTCCCGTTCCGGTTTTCAATGTATTCGGGGTAGTTCCCGATGGACGCGATGCCCGGGAAGTACCCATCAACGTGCTTGTAGCTCCGCTTTGCGTCGTACTTCCCGGTGGGGATAACCTGGTTGTCGTAGTCGAAAACGTAGCTGTCAACCGCTGGGGATAGCTGGCCTGTTTGAACCAGCAGCTGAACCATCAGGTCGTTCAGCTTGGTGTTGATGTTGAACTCGTGCGTAACGCCTGCGGCGGAAACCATGGTCTCCTTCTCCGTAGCCAGCTCCTTCTGCAGGCGCAGCAGCGTGTCGGCCGAGCAGGCTTGAAATCCGGTAAGCTGGTTCAGCTCTGAGCGCAGGTGTTCGGTAATATCCTCGGCACATTCGCCGCCGCATAAAACCAGCATAAGGTAGGATCGAAACAAATCACTGTAGGAATACTGTGCCTTAACTCCCCGAATGCCAAGCGTTTGGTCTATGGTATCGTAAATGGAGGCGTCCCGGATAATTTTGTCTGCAAAATTTATTCCGCCAAAAGAGTTGATAGTGTCGCTAGAATATGTAATTTTCATCCGCTACGATGTTTTCACCTAAGTAGGTGAAAATATTTTAATCGGGAAAGCCTTGTGATGATTATTATTACAGGGGTTCCCGATTATTTTATGCTTTTATGTTGCGGATATAAGGTATAACTAAAGTTAACAAACTAAAACAATTCCTTTGCATGATAACTCCCCGCATCTGTTGAATGATGTCCCAATTTAAAAAGTTGGCTCTATTCTCTGCATAAACGATATATTTAACTGTTGGATTAGCACCCTTCTTTGCGAAACAATGGCCCTTCTTTGTAAGGTATTATCCCTTTTATAATGGATAGCATTTATGCCTGTAAAACCTATATCGATTTTCTCTGAAGTAATTCCCTCCTTTGCTGAACCGCATCCCCTCTCTGTTGGACATTGCCCCTTCATTTAGAATCAACATCCTTTTCCAATGAAATCATTCCCATGTTTGTTTGGAATTGTCCCATGCCTGCTGAATAATGCCCCTTCTCTGAGAAATGATTTCCATATCCTTAGAAATGGGTTCAATGTTTGTTGGAATTATTCCCCTGAAGGCATCTAGAATGAAATGGTCATGAGAATTCTATATGCGGCGATTCCGGAGGCATCAGACATTGGGCGAAAGAAATTAGGGGGACGAAATTGGCACAACATTGTCATTTTTTTTTTGCAAACACGATATATCGTGTCCCTACATCGTGCTGCTATATAATTTGCCTTCCTAACTTCCGTTTATCGCCTAAGGTGCTTGCAAATAAATCATTCTACAATCCGGTTGGTGAGGGCAGCGCATCGTGGCGCTATGCATTGGGCAACAATCGTGCGCGCTGCCAACTGGTTCGGAATTCCTTTTTTTGCATCATCCCACAGTTTCAATTCCAGTATGGTGCGATTGGATGTCAAACGTGATGGCGTTGCAGTTGCTTCGCAGTGTGGTTTCAATTCCAGTATGGTGCGATTGGATGATTCAGCTGTTAAGGCTCAACAGGACTTAGTAGGCAGTTTCAATTCCAGTATGGTGCGATTGGATGACTCGATATCTGAGTAGACTTGCATCTTTGTAAGCGGTTTCAATTCCAGTATGGTGCGATTGGATGCATGCCTGGCTTACCACATCGGCTAGCGCGGGAATTGGTTTCAATTCCAGTATGGTGCGATTGGATGATGA
>NZ_FMYP01000135.1 GCF_900096565.1 Williamwhitmania taraxaci | reverse complement strand
CTATGTCGAACCAAAAAAATGGCAAAATATCCACCAAGCAAACCTAAATACGCTAAGATTTAAAACCTAGCAATCGACCTGCGGATTTAAGGAATAATGAAAATAGCACTTGAAACAAGAGCTTCATCAAAAATTGGTACTTGCTCAAAATTTACAATTTCTTTAAAGTTATAATTTGATAAAAAAGCTCGTAGAGGTTTTCCATATTCAGCATTGAAAAACTTATTGGAGTTAATAACACTTAATATTCCTTTTGGCTTTAAAACCGTTAATGCTTTTTCAAAAAAGTATGAACTTATATCAGCAGTTCCTGAATATACATTGTAATGCTCTTTCAAGTTACTACTCAAGTGAGCCAATTCTCTATGCTGAATGTAAGGCGGATTTGCTATTATAATATCAAAACCTTCAAACTCTCCATCATTGCTCAACACTTCAGGAAATTCAAATCTCCATTCAAAAGCATTTTTGTAAATGGCGTTACTTTTTATTTCTTCAATTTCATTTGATAATTTAGTTATGTCTGCTTCTAACTTCGTTTGTTTTTCTTTTCTTGCCTTTTTCTCTTTGGGTGTTAGTTCAAATATTTGACCTTGATTAAGCAAGGTAAATAAATCACCACTTAGCTTTTTTAGTTTTATTTGTTTTGGGTCGTTGTTGCCAATTTCTGTTCTAAAGTCGGTTTTTATTGTGTCAATTATTTTTTGCAAACCTCTTTTTACATCACGGCTTTTTTCGTTTTTGTAATCGTTCACAAAACCTCTGTATGCTTTTACATCATATTTTATGCTTTTTAAGGCTTTACTCAAATCTGCATCTAATGGGAAACGGCTCAATAAACTGTTTCCACATTTTATATTGATGTCAATATTGGGAAGGGTTTCAAGTTCTAAAAAATTAGTTTCCTCTTTGTAATAGGCGTTTTTCAATAATTCTATCCATAAACGCAAACGGCAAATTTTTACCGAATTTGGATTAATGTCAACGCCAAACAAACAGTTTTCAATGATGTTTTGCTTTTCGTAAAAAAGTGCTTTTTGAAGTCGTTGAATTTCTTTGTTTAGTGGTTTTCCGTTTTGTAGTTTGTATTCAAGAATGTTTGTTTTCGGGTCGGTGATAATTAATTCATCATTTACAATTTCAATTTCGTAACCGCTAATACTGTTACCTTCTTTGTCCGCAAGTATTCCTAATTCTGCTTTGATGCTGATAATTTCATTCAATGATGAAACTAAAAAGTGACCAGAGCCAACAGCTGGGTCGCAAATACGAAGTGAGTTTATTATTTCATTCGCTTTTAAAATCTCTTGCGTTTTAAATAGGCGAGAAGTGTAGTTTTTTACATCTTCAAATTTGTCAAATAGTGTTTTATCTTTTTGCGATAAGGCTTCATTAAATTTTTCTACCACAGCCAAACGGATTGACTGTTTGCACATATACATTGTAATAAATGCAGGTGTAAAAATAGAGCCGTCTTTGTAACCGTTTATTTTCTCGAATACTTTACCAAGCACAGAAGCGTTGATAATTGTTTTGTTATCCTCCTGCACATCTTCTGTGCCCTCACTTGCAAAATCGTAGGCATCTAAAAAATGAAAAAGGTAATCCAAAGTGGGCAGCGTAGCTGCCTTCTTTTTGATTTCTTTTAAAATTGTTGTACCTATAAGTTCTAACTTCCCACCATTGTCAAGCGAATTTATTTTTATGGTTTGGTCTTCAAGTTCGCTTATTTCAAAAAGTGAACTATTCAAATAAGGAACCTTGCCGTATTTTGTTTTTATGGCTTCGCTTCTTTCACTAAGGTTTACGGCTAAAACTTTGTGAAACAGTTTAAATAGTTCGTCAAAATCATTTATGGTTTCGGTATTTAAGAAACGATATTCTTTATTTCCTTGATGATAAGTTATGAGTTGTCCTTCCAACAATTTCAAAAACAAAATCCTGTTTATCCAAGTAATACCAAGTTCTAAAGCAATATTAAAAATTCGTTCATCTTTTGTTGAACCGTAAATTGATTGGTCAGGTAAGCGATGTAAAACATCTTCTGTTTGCAATGCCTCAATAGTAGCTTCAATAAGAGAAGCCGCAAAGCGGCTTTCCTTTTTTCTTCGTATTATGTTTTTGCCGTCTTCTTTTGCTTCTTCCAGTCCAATGATATGTAGCAATTCTTTGTAGAATTTGTCATTGAGTGAATTGCTGTCGTTAGGCGTTACAATTTTTAAAAGATGTTGAGGCGAAAGGATTTTAAGTAACGCACTTAATTCTCTATCATCTTCCTTTTTGTTGTTGCGTAAAATGGTGTCATATTCCCTAATGTCAAAGTAAACACAAGGAATTTCAATATCAATTTTGGAAATTAATTTTTCAATTTCCTGATAGAAAAACGGATTGTTTTTATTGTCACTTACTTTGGTTTTATAAAGATTTTGTATTTGAGTGTTATTGTAAATATGCTTGTCAAAATGGTTTGCATCTATGATATACCATTCATTAATATTTGTAATTACAAGCTGTTTCAGTTGGAAGTTTCCAACTTTATTTCGTTCGTCTAGGTAATATAGTATAAGTTCGTGAAGTGCTTTTTTGTTAGGGTTGTCAGCCGTTACCATTTCGCCAATGTTGGTTGGTCGTTTGGCTTCAATAATTACACCTACTTCGCTATTTGTTGTTTTGTCTAAGTGAATTACAAGGTCTTTTTTGTCCTTGGTGTTGATTGCGTTGGTGTCACGGTAGTAAGTGTCCCGCAAAAAGTCCCGCAGGTCGTTTTTTAAATGTTCTTCGGTTTCGTCCTTCGGTCGTTTTTCTATAACGCTTATTTTGTCGAGTAAAGCAATGAGGTTTGTTTTAAAAACGTCAATTTCGCTTCTCAAAGGTTTTTGCTTTAAGAAGGCTTTTAATGCTTTTTTCGGTGTCTGCGTTACTAATTTCATCAAATATTCTCTGTCAATTATTAAGGTTGCTAAGTTAAGTTTTAAAACCGCTTTTCAGTCCAAAGTTGCCGTCAAATTGTCAACCGTCCGAATGTCGTGGTGCGGTTGGGCAAAATTAAATGTGCTGCAATTTGTGTCGGCTTGTGCGGTTGCATTGCAGCTCTTTTAATTTTGCGAAGGGTTGGATTTTGTCGTCCGATGTCAGCACGAATGTTGATGGTTGAACGGTCGCCCTACACTTGCTTGTAACGGTTTGCAGCTTGGCGAAGTGGCGGATTTCGAAGCACAAAACTTCAATTTTGCGCTAAATTTCAATTGAAAAACTGAACTTGAATTTAGCACTAAACCCGCCATTTTGCCAAACTGCTGTGTGTGCCTTGAATGGTAAATATAGTAAAAGTTCTTTAAACGGAAGCGTTTT
>NZ_FMYP01000134.1 GCF_900096565.1 Williamwhitmania taraxaci | reverse complement strand
AAATGCACCTAAAAAAGTGGCACAACTTCGACCGAAACGCCTGGCACAACTTGAACCGAAATGGGTGGCACAACTTCGACCGTTTTATCTAGGTGGGGAGCAATGGCAGAAAAACCCCTATGATTCCTAGCGTAAGGCTCAAAAATCCCAGGATAAGCAGGAGTATTCGAACCAGTTTTGTTCGCATTCGATTAATTAATTATTGTGCCTTAGCAGGCCATGCTCGACAAAGCCTGCGTTGGCAAGGTGGTTTACTGTGGATCTTTGCTATCCTCAGGTGCATCAGCTGGTTTCTGTTTTGGTGCCAGCGGACCTCTCATGTGAATGACCAATCCGTTGAGGAAGTTGCGCAGAATTTGGTCACCCAATGGTTTGTAATTAGTATGCTCTTCGGCTCGAAAAAAAGCAGCGAGTTCGGTCTTGGATATGGTAAAATCAACCAATTTCAGTATCTCTATTATTTGATCGTCGCGGAGGTGCAGTGCAACGCGGAGCTTCTTGAGTATTTCGTTGTTCGACATACAAATTCGTTTTATTTTGCGCAAAATGCTGCCAACAAAATGCTTGTGGCAGCGCACAAAGGTAAGAATTTATCGCAGAGTATGGGAGTTTGTTCTGAACTTGCCATTGCTACTCGTAGTGCTGCCAAGCCTTTTGTATATGGTTGTAAAGAAATCGTAACTCGGTGTGAGAGGTTCTCCCCGTCGGCTTAGCTGGCGGGGCGGTCTACTCGATTATAGGCTGCCGTTTTTTTGGCGTCAAATCTCAATTTCTATTCTTTAATAAAGTTTCATTCAGTTTCATTTTCAAACCATTCTTTTCCTGTTTCTAGACGAGTTAGAAAGTCTGTAAATGAAGTTCCAATTTCAATGTGATATTGTTTGTCTAAGTCAATAAAAGGTGAAAGGACAATTCTATAAACATGTTCCTCTGTCAATTCTATCGCAATGAATTCGTTACTTCCGTTTCCTCCAATACCAATTGTTTTCGTCAAGTTGTCAAGAATGCCATAATTTATATTTGTTTCGATTAGTTCTTCAAGGCTCCAAAGTTGAATGTATTCTTTTCCAACTGAACCCTCAAAACACATATAATTTTCTAGAAATTTCTTATAGTCTAGTGGAAGTTGGAATTTGATAAGAGTTTCAATTTCTTCAATTGTTTTCTTCGGTTTCTCATTCCTTTTCTTAAAATCTAATCTCAAAAGTATTTCTTCAAGTTCTTCCATTTCCTAGAATGTTTTTCGAGTTTGTATGTCACGTTGGGATTTTCATCACGGTTGCCTATAACGGTTGCCGCTATGGCATCGTGTGACATCAGCCGTGAGGCTAGATGGCGCCCGATGTGACACCAAAGGTGTCAGCCAACGCACACATAGCACAACAAACTGCCCGAAGGCTGTGGCGCATGTGCGATAGCGGTTGTGTGTGCCTTGAATGGTAAATATAATAAAAGTTCTTTAAACGGAAGCGTTTGGGAACAAGTCCAGAGGGTGGAAGTCCCTTGTGCGCGGAGTCGTGTCCGAACGGCGCAGCTTTTGGTATTCCTATGAAAGAAATGGATGGCTGGGCGGTTGCCTAACGGCGCAGCCCTCACGAATTCCAAATAAAAAAATATTACAGGATGAGTAACGCCCCATTTTGGGAACCACGATTACCCTTGATCGTCTAGGCAAAAGAGGGTATGAGGCTATGCTTACACATTACGAGAAAATTGCGCCACATCTTAATGAACCGCTGTATACGAACGGCGAAGCCCTCACGAATTCCAGAAAACAATATAATAAAAGGATGAGTAAACCCGTACGTACAGTGGTGTGAGAGGTTCTCCCCGTCGGCTTAGCTGGCGGGGCAGCCTACTCGATTAGCCACTGCTGGTTATTGATTCTACAATTAAATTCGCCAACTTAGTTCTTGCCTGTTCATTCGAACCAAAATGGCTGGATGTCAATTCTACTTTTGTTTCTGTAAGGTGTTTTTTGAATTGGTCAAATATTCTGCAAAAGAACTCAATGCTCAAATCATTTTCCTCTTCACCTTTTCGATATATTACTGGGAATGATTTAATTATTGCACCAAAACCAATTGATTTTGATAGAATAAACATATCCGGAGAATTCCATTCCAGATTAAAAACTTGTGATACAGCGGTAAAGAGATTGAACATGATCTTGAGTATTACGCTATCTTTCTCATGAATGAAATAGTCCCTCAATACGAATCGATCATCATCTTGCAATTGTTCGCCATTTTTTAATTTTTGGGTGTCATCATCTGGGTTTTTACTAATTAATTCCAACATGTATTTTATAAATGTACCTTGAGACAAGGATGCCAATTCTTGGCCTTCCTCTCTTTTACCCAGCATCTTAAGGCGATTATAAAATGGAGAATCTGGTTCCTTATTTAGCGCTCTGGCAGTTTCATGACAGGTTTTAAAAGGACTACGTTTAGTCGATAATGCAAATAAATCATAGATGAGGGACATATTTACCCTTGTTTGTTTACTGTTGATTATAGAGAAAACGTATGCTTTTTCCTCTGGGATAAGGTTAAACATCAGAACAACAGGCAACTGGAATCGAGTCAAGAAATTAGAACTTTTTAATCCTCCCAATCTATGTTGGCCATCGATTACTTCTCCTAATAAAGAATTCTCATCTATGGTAATATAATTCTCATCTATTTCAATAGTTGCATTATCATCAACGGCAATTATTATCGGTGTCGGAAATGTTGCATCGGAGTCGCCGCAGTACTTTGCAATTTCTCTGATTCTAGATTCTGATTGTTCACGCTGGATAGCGTCTGGATTTTCGTTTCTTCGATCAACAGTTGCAATTTTTGCAAGAACTGATGCATCAATGGAAGTAACATAAAAAGTTCCGATTGGTTGATTTATTTGTATGTATTTTAATTTCATAATTTTCTCCCTTTCCCATCGTCAGTTACTTTTTTACTTTCTTCGATGCGTTCATTTACATCTTCATCGTCTTTTTCATTAAATAAAGGATCATCAATAAACTTGTATTTCAAAGGATCATTTTCCAGTCTAATTATACAATAACCATAAATGACTATGATAAGTGCGAGTATATACATTAATAGCTGTGTCCAGTCTATTTTTAATACTAGATTTTTATTTTCAAACCCATTTTTGGATTGAATTACGGCATAAACTATACCTGCAAAAAATAAAAAGAAAATGGAAAATATTATGGTATAAATCTTTAATGTCTTAAAACTGAACTTTGAAGAATTTAAAAGATTTATAAATAATGGACCTAGTAAAGAAGCTACTAAGGCAATTGAAAAAGTATAAAAACTACCATTTTGCGAATCAACAAAAATTGATTCTGATATGGATGTTGAATAGGTATAGTGTCGTATTATCATATTCGCAATAATTCCGATTTGTCCTGTAACTATTGTGAATAAGAACCAAATTGTGAATTCTGATCGATTATCAGTTATTACTGACAAGGGATCTTTAAGTAATCGTATGGCATTTTTCATATTTTATGGTTTTGTTTTATTCCAGTTGTGGCTAACGGTTGCTGCTAAAATGCGTTGGGGAGTTCGAAGCAGCGTCGTTATCCCACGGTAAAATAAATGCAATATACTAAAATATAACTTATCTAACC
>NZ_FMYP01000133.1 GCF_900096565.1 Williamwhitmania taraxaci | reverse complement strand
CCCTTCACATATTTCGGTCATCGAATCGCACCGGCTGAGGACGCCAAACAGCATGGTAACCAGCTGGGGTTTTGCCTTAAACGTCTTATAGTAATGGTCTGCACCATGCTTTTTCACCAAGCTGCTGACATTAATGGCATCGATTAAGTTGATGGCTTGTTTGAAAATCGGCTGTCCGACTAATTTTATTTCTGTATTTTTGCCCATGTTGTATTTTTTTTCGCAAAACAAATCTACAACATCGGGGTGAAACCTTCGGGGAGTAGCCCCTTATTTTTATTCAACTAACGTTTCAACTGGAATCTTTTTGTCGGACAGTAGTGATATCTTTTATAATATTTCCTGTCGCTTGCTTGATGAGCTGTATTGCTTTGAGGTATTTCAACAACATATATCAGGTTATTCGTTTCCTCTTCTAGCGGTATTGGATGAATAATTATATTTTCTATTCTTGGCCTTATTCTACTTTGAATAATCTGTTCTAGCCATTCTTTTGAAATTTCGCTTCTGTTAATTGGGTCAATTGATTCTGGAAGATGTTTATTCTGGTTATCTTCTCTTATTCCATAAATTATTACTCCTCCATCAGAATTTGCAAATGCTGAAACGTCCTTTGAAATTTCGTTTGCTTTTTTATCATTTTGTTGTAATGAATCAGAGGCTTTATAATCAAGATTAAGATTTTCCTCAATCTTTTCTTTTATTAAATCTTTTACTTTTTGTAAATCCCATTCCATATAGCATCTTTTAATATTACCCTCAACTCGTTTATAAACCCAACTTTGTTGGGTTTATCCGCCACAATATGGGCGGATAAACCTTACTGTTGTGAAGGTTTATTTCCACCCTAAGGTATATATAATGTTGATAGGTGGTGCAGGTCAGCTGAACAATGTTTGAGTATCTGCAAAAATGCGCCGCCTTCCTTTTTGTATGTGTGTTCGGTTATGCGAATAACGTTGTTGGCTATTTATGCTTTTCGACAAGGTTGGTGTTGGTAAGGGTAGGCGAGTTGCCTTGCATTCGTTAGTTAAGCCGGTTGTTAAAGGTGGCATTGGAACCGATGAAAAGTTGGTTGTTGATGGGAATCTTTATACTGCACAAACCGAGCATGCCATAAGCTCGCTTATGCCCGAGTTGTTGAATGCGCTGAAGTAGAGTGATGCGAGTTATGACCTTTGTTCTCCAACTTCTCTGACTCCTTTGACTTCTCTAATAATTTTTTTAAACTTTTTTTCTCTCTTCTATAACGTTTGCGCTTTCTATTTTGCTGTTATGTAGGCCGGTATGGTTTTGTGTTGATTATAATTATCCCTATTTTTGTTTTCGAAAATTATGTTTTGAGGGTATCGTTCCTATATCAATCGTTTGGTTGTTGGTTTAGACAGATTACTTTTCTGATATTAATCTTCAGATTTTATGGTTGGTTTTTGATACTATCCTTAGGTTGATATTAAAGTTTTAATTTTTTTTGTTACCAAGGATTTCAACATAGGGTTTATGATTTAGGTTTATGGGTTTTATTGAATAGGTTGATTGTTAAGTTGGTTTATTGATTGAGTTTTTGGGGGAAGAGCGAAATATGTGGTACTACAACAGTTCTACATTCGTTCTTCCCCTAACTATTTTACTACATCAGGGAAGAACCATTTGGTTAAAAAATTACCTTTGGACTTCACCTTTCCTAATACACCAAAAACGATTTAACCTATGGCATCTACACCAATAAGTTCAGCGAATGTAAGTGTAAGTGGTAGCGTTGGCAATTACCGCGGTCCGTTATACCTGCTTACCACCCTTTTCTTTATGTGGGGGTTCATAACCTGCCTCAACGACATCCTAATCCCGCACCTTAAAGCCCTGTTCGATCTGACGTATACCAAAACTATGCTCATTCAGCTTACGTTTTTTGGAGCATACGCAATTATGTCGCTGCCTGCTGGGTTGATTATTGGCCGCATCGGGTATAAAAATGGTATAGTTTTAGGTTTGGTTATTGCGGCAGTAGGCGCCGTAATGTTTTACCCTGCCTCTTTGTTTATTAGCTACGGTTTCTTCCTTGGTGGTTTATTCGTATTGGCCTCGGGTATTACTGTTTTGCAGGTTGCGGCCAATCCTTACGTGGCAATTCTGGGGCCGGCTGAGTCGGCTTCGGGTAGGATGAATATGACCCAAGCATTCAACTCCTTTGGAACTACCATTGCTCCGGTTTTTGGTGGCTTGCTTATCTTTTCCGATACTGCCAGTAGTACCGCCGAAAAGGCAAGCACGGTTCAACTTCCCTATATTGCCATTGCCATTACGCTATTAGTAATTGCATTTGTATTTTTCAAAGCAAAATTACCAGTTATTCAGGCCGGAAATTCTGTAGCAAAAGCCCCCGGAAGTGCATGGCAATACCGCCATTTGGTGCTGGGTGCATTGGCCATCTTTGTTTATGTGGGTGTTGAGGTATCGATAGGCAGCTTCCTTATTAATTTCTTTGGTCTGCCCGAAATTGCCGGCTTTACCGAAAAAGATGCATCCAAATATGTTTCCCTCTACTGGGGTGGCGCCATGATTGGCCGATTCTTTGGCGCAATTTCGCTTACCCATTTTGCTAAGCCGCAAAATCGCTACGGACTTTATTCTGCGATATTTGTGGGTGCATATGGCTTGGCTTATTTCCTTACTCACGATTTTGTTTTAAGTGGTTTATTCCTTGTTTTTGTAGCGATTAACCTTGTTGGATTCTTCCTTGGTAAGAATAAACCAAACAGAACGCTTGCTGTGCTTGCCGGTGCTGCCGGATTACTTGTGGCTTTAACGGTGGCTTCGACCGGACATTTTGCTATTTGGCCGATTATTGCCGTTGGGTTGTTCAACTCCATTATGTTCCCTACTATTTTTACCCTTGCTATCGACGATTTAGGTCCACACACTAGCCAAGGCTCAGGTATTCTTTGCATGGCAATTGTTGGTGGTGCCATTATTCCATTTGCTATGGGAATGCTGGCCGATCGTTTCGGAGTTCACCATGCATTCTTAATGCCGATGTTGGGGTATCTCTATATTCTCTACTATGGAGTGATGGGGTATAAAAAACAAGTTGTAAGAAGTTAATGGAAGAATAATGATTGAGGGGCTTTAGTATGTATGGCTTCCTTAGAATCCTTAACCACCAATAGATAGATTGGTGGTTAGGGATTTTTGTTTTCTAAACCAGTAACCAGTATCGCCCGATTGAACAGACGTATTTCGTCCATGCGCGGTGCAAGGCGGCTAATGCAGATAATTCAGGCACTTTGCAGTAAGGTAGCATAACCGCAGCTATGCCACGAGTACAAAGCAGTGGCATGGGCATGTTGCCTATACGGCAAACCTGCCAAACGTGGCGGCTTAAGGCTGTTGCAGGCGGATGAACCTCTGCAACCGTGCTGCGCGCTATTGGCGGCCGCACACCTGCTACCAGCGTTCATCTATTTTGCTATATTTACATCAGCCAAGGCTTGCAGGGCACGGATAGTAAAATAGCTTGACCGCCGAAGGAGGTTCCGCGCCAGCTGGGAGATCATTCGGGACACCGAATTGCTTTTCCAGAATAACCCTGTCAGGGATATACTGATTTGGAGAGGAAGGTCGACTCCTTTCAAAGAAGATGGCAACA
>NZ_FMYP01000132.1 GCF_900096565.1 Williamwhitmania taraxaci | reverse complement strand
TATGTCGAACCAAAAAAATGGCAAAATATCCACCAAGCAAACCTAAATACGCTAAGATTTAAAACCTAGCAATCGACCTGCGGATTTAAGGTAATCCACGAAAAGAATAGTATTATTGTTGTGACTCCCGAAAAGACAGAAATTTGAAGAGCCGTTACTGTCCCAATTGAAAAACTAGCCTGCCAAAGGAAAACGTTAATTACATCAGGTGAACAAAGCAATATGAATACTTGCCAGTGTTTCAATGTGAAAATCATTCTTTTCATTCTTCTATTTTTTCACCTTCTGTTTAACTACCATTTAACTCCAGTTAAACTTCTTTCGCTACAATTCCACCGGACCCAACTTAAGCATTAATCGGAGGATTCGTGCCTGTCGGTTTTGAAGAAATCCGGTAGGCCTATCGGGGTAGCGCTTCAGAGGACGCGGCAGTATGGCCGCAAGCATGGCAGCCTCGGCGCGGGTGAGCTTTGCGGCAGGCTTGTGATAGTACTTCTGCGCGGCAGCCTCTACGCCATACACGCCATCGCCCATCTCAACTATGTTCAGGTATACCTCCATAATCCGCTCCTTGGTCCACATTACCTCAATCAGAAAGGTGAAGTAAACCTCCAGCCCTTTTCTTACGTACGATCGGCTGGGCCATAGAAATACATTCTTAGCGGTTTGCTGCGATATGGTGCTCGCGCCCCGTATCTTTTTGCTCCGCTCATTGTGGCGCATGGCTTTTTGTATCGCTTCAAAATCGAACCCAAAATGTATGGGAAAGCTGCTATCCTCGGCCGCAACGGCTGCCTGCACCATGTTTGGCGAAATATTGGAGAAGGAGACCCAATCCTTGTTCAGACGCAGGCTCCTGCCATCGGCCAGCTGCTCGCCGCACCGGATAAGCATTAACGGGGTTACTGGAGTTGGAACGAAACGAAGAACCACCACCATTCCAATAGTTATTATAAAGAATGCAATGGCTGCAATCCATGTCCAACGCCATATTTTACTCACAATTTGCTTCATCCGATCCATGCCAACGCCCGTTATAAATAGTGCACTAATTTAATACAACCTACCGAAACAACCAATGGACCACTCGGCTCTTTACGCTATTTCTTAAAAAATCATAACGTCAACGGTTTTCTGCACGGTTTTTGCTTACGTTTCCCTTTTTCTTACCATATTTGTTTGTTAAGGAGTATGATTTATCCTAGCAGACGAATTTGGAATAGCTAGCGTTGCTCAACCCATTTAATTGAACAGGAATGATAAGAAGTTTTAAAGTCGCGATACTCTTGGTAAGCCTGTTGGCATTAGCATACGGTGGTTTTTCACAGATCAACAAGCAGCACTTTCTATACCAAGGCCGCGAGCGGCTTTTCGACAGCAAGTATACCGATGCTATTTACTCCTTCAATACTATTATTAAGGCCGACACCAGCTTTGCCGAGGCTTACTTCTTTCGGGGCATCTGTAAGTATAACCTCGGCGACTTTATCGGGGCCCGCGAGGATTTCACCAAAACCATTAGCGTTAACCCCCTGTTCACCCAAGCCTACCACTTTAGGGCCATTACCCAAACCCGAACTGGCGATTACGAAAAGGCGCTGGCCGATTTTGACAAGACACTGGATCTTCGCGTAGATATTCCCGGCGTTTACTTTAACCGAGGCATTACCAACTTTCTACGACAAGACTTCGAGCATGCCCTACAGGATTTTGGCATTGCCCTGTCCATGGATCCCAAGTTTACCGATGCCTATATCAACAGAGGAACGGCACGTATTTACCTCAAGGATACTGCGGGAGCACTCTCGGACTACAACAAGGCACTTCAGTTCAACAACCTCAATCCGGAACCCTACCTCAAGCGTGGAATGCTCTACCAGAAAATGGAAAAGCAAGATTCAGCGCTATCCGATTTCAATAAAACCATCAACCTCGACACCACTGTTACCCTAGCATACTTCAGCCGAGGGTTGGTTAAGAACAGCAAAGGCGATATAAACGGAGCGCTAACCGACTTTAACCGGGTGCTGGCCGTGGAACCCGGCAATGCCCTTACCCTCTACAACCGGGCGCTGCTGAAAGCATCCATTGGAGATTTGAATAGCGCCCTAGCCGACTACAACAAGGTGGCCGAGCTCAACCCCAAGAATGTGCTCATCTTTTATAACCGAGGTGGCGTAAACTACGACCTAAAGCACTACAAAGAAGCCATTCGCGATTATAGTAGAGCCATTGAACTTTACCCCGACTTTGCCAATGCATTTCTAAACCGTTCCATGGCCAAGCGACAGATTAACGATGAGAAGGGTGCTTACCTCGATTATCAAATTGCCCAGAAGAAGATTAGCGAGTATAAAAATAAGCTGGGCGAAAAGAATTTTTCCGAGTTTGCCGATACCAGCAAGAAATTCAATAAGCTGCTGGCATTTGATGCCGACTTTGGCCGTGGCACCGAAGGCGAGAGCCTAATCCAAAACAAGAAGGTGGAAATAACGCTAAAACCACTTTTCCGCTTACTCGCGGTTGCCAGCGTGGAGCCGCCGCTTGCTGGCAGCTACTACTCCGGCATGTATGAGAACTTCCGAAAGAGTCTGGAGAATGTTCCGGTAGCCGTACTCTCGGAGCGGAGTGCGCTTACCGCCGAGGAGCTAAAGACCAAGCTCGACAAGGTGGATAGCATTCTCTTTACGCAGAGCACGCGCGAATTACTGTTCGAAAAGGCAGTTCTACTGGGCGATTTAAAGCGCTACACCAGTGCACTCGATATTTACAACAACCTATACACAACCGATAGAAAGGATGCTTTTGCCCTGTTCAACCGCAGTAGCGTGCAGGGGGAGATGATTGAGTTTATCAACTCCATCGACAACTCCTTCCAGGCGGTTACCCTCAGCGAATCGGGAAAACCATCGGCCAAGCGCCAGCAAAAGGTTGTGGTATATAACTACCAAGAGGCCATTGAAGATTTAAATGCCGCGGCCGCCGTTATCCCCGATTTTCCTTACATCTACTATAACCGTGGAAACCTAAACTGCCTCTCCACCGAGTTTACCAAGGCCATTGCGGACTACACCAAGGCCATTGAGATATACCCCAACATGGGTGAAGCCTACTTTAACCGTGGGCTGGTGCAGCTCTACCTTCAGGACACCGAAAAGGGATGCCTCGATGTGAGCAAATCGGGCGAGCTGGGCGTTAAGGAAGCCTACAACGTAATAAAGCGCTACTGCACAAAGGAGGGGAAGTAGGAAATTAGGCTATAGAGGCAGTAGGTTAATTGAAGCATTTAATTGAAATTCAGGATACTCTCCGGAATTTTGATTTTGAGCCATACCTCTATTCGACTCTCTCAAGTCCGAGGCATATAGTATTTTATTAAAAAGAATTACTTTAGCGCCGAAAAGCACAAAAAATCAATTCAATTAACCAAGAATAGCATGAGAACACTATATTTCTTGATACTTCCCCTTTTATTTATTGGGTGCACAAAGGAGGAAATTGTAAAAGAGCCGTTAGAATATAGATGGAAGGCGGATAGAAATTTCACCTACGATAATGCCACTGTAATGAATAGTTATTCCTCAGGCAAAAAGTTGCATCTCTTGGGACGGCTGATATCCACATATTCAGATTCAGGTCGTTCCTATATTGGCTACTTAAGAGATGTTTCTTTAAACATTAACACTACTGTCCGACTAAACTCTAAATATTCATTTATTGCCTCTGCATCCCAATAAA
>NZ_FMYP01000131.1 GCF_900096565.1 Williamwhitmania taraxaci | reverse complement strand
ATCACCGAAACAAGTGGCACAATATCACCGAAATATCAAATGTGCAAGGAGCGCATAGAATCCACTGCCAAGCTAGTGAAAGGGGTGGCCTCAGCCGAATGGAGTTCCGACAACCAGCTACTGCACGTTCAGTTCGACCCCACCAAAACAAGCGTAACGGCCATTCAAAAAGCCTTGGCCAAGGTTGGACACGATACCGAGAAGTTCAAAGCATCCAATGCAGTTTACAATAGCTTACCCGAATGCTGCTGGTATCGAAAATAAAGTAGAAGGTAGTCCATCCGCACAAGCATGCTGATTTTATACTCCTATAGAATGCCTCGGTAGCTCAGTTCAAAAGCTATCGGGGCTTATTATTTTGTAAGGTATTCTTTTAACTGGATGGTATCGATGCCACATGTTCCATTTGCTTGTTCGCACACATTAATAAGGTTTCAGCAGATATATGGTTGGGAATAATGTTCCTATAGGGGTATACGATCCAACATCTTTGAAATTTTACAGGAGGGTTATGCTTGGCTCATGCTCTTAGGTAGGGCTGGTAGACAAGAAAGCCAAAGAGGTAACAGGTGAGTTCGAAAAACTGGTTAATGAAATTATTACAGAACTAAACAAACAATAACGATGGGTAATAGTAGGTGGAAATTGGGCTGGTTTAACGCATGGGTTGGATTAATTTGTATTTTTTATCCCTAGTTTTAATTTTTTCTTTGCTTATGAAACCTTCCTACAACGTTCATTTGCCACAGTTTTGGTAGGACTGAGATAAAATGCGATTCTTCAGAAATGAAGATAATTACTGAGAAAGGCACTTTCTATCATTACAACAAAAAAATTACAAACTTATTACTGAGTTTCTAAAGAGCAACAAACCGGTTGAAATATGGTATGATAAAGAAGACTGGAATACAGTCGACTTTAAAGCCAACTGGGAGTTTCTAATTAAACGCAGTGATTTGGGTATAATCCTTTACCTTGTAGGCCTCATTATATCCAGAGGTATGGTAATAATCATTACTATACTGATAATAAAAACTAAAGGATGTGGTGCCTATGAATTAATGGAGAAACATTCGAAAACAAATCCTGCTAACGCGTACATATAGCACTGCTCGAGCGGGGCGCGACAAGTTATGTTGCCCATACGCTACAACGAAAGATCACTGCAGCCAGGCGGAACGGCCTGTTGGTAGTACAGCACTTTGGGCCAGGACGCTTTTTTGCCAGCAGGCTAAAGGGTTTTTGCTATATTTGCTCTTGTGTCGGGCTGGTACGCACGAACAGCATGTACGCGCGATCGGGGGACGTATCTGTTTATTCTGGATTTTTCAACCTAAGTAAATTAGTTATAAGTGTTACGTATATAAACCTAAGGAGGGGAATTACCCCCTCCTTAGGTTTACTTTAATCGATTTAGTAAAAATTCTCTTAATCGTTGGTCTGAAGAGTAAATAGAGAAAGAGTTTCCCGCCTTCATTTTGATTTTAACCCCTTTCCATGGAAAGGTTTTTCTTACCTGCTTAATTTCGGCATAAGGAATTTCCAATCGCCGTCCAATTGAAGCGAATTTAACTGGCATAAAAGACATAGAGCTGTCACTAAACGTAGTTACTCCATCTATACGAAATGGCTTTACAATAGCACCTCCAAAACCCCAAACCAAAACCTTTGATACAATCTCATTACCATTTGCCGCAACTATTCTAGATGGACGGCGAAAGGGTTTAGGCCTAACATCAAGAGTGGCAGCAGAAAATTCGTCAGAATTATTCAGAAATAGCCGATAACGATCTCCATTTGTAAGCCGTATTTTAAAATTTCTATGTAAAAAACGCTTAATCGTGGCAATGGAATCAAACGGGATAATGGCCGATGTGAGGTATTTTTGATGGTTACTCGGTTCAATTATTAATGAGTTATTCTCAATTTTAAAATGAGCACGAAATGAGTTTATGCCGAGCAATGGGCAATTAACGACAACGAAATTACCAGAATAAACACGTTCAGTTACTACTTGCCCTGTTGCTTTTATTGCGAAAGCGGTTAATATCGCCACTAAAAATGTTGTTGCTCTCATATTCATCACCATTTGTCAATTTGACGATTTAGATGGGACTGAAGATAGTATCCGCCAACGATACCTGCCACAGCGCCAGCGACCATACCCGGTTCACCTCCAAGTGTACCAACGGCAATCCCTGCAACAGCCCCACCAACTAAACATGCAACTACAACAACCGCTTTTGCAACATATTTACATAGCTTCTTAAACCATGATCTGCTAGCGCTTCCAGAATCCATTGCAGTATCAGAAAAAGCAAAACCAACTGTGGGAATAATATTTGAAAGAAACATTTGAATACCTGCTTTTATTCTAACTTTTTCCTGTAGATTAACCTGTAAACTTTCTGCTTGCAATAAATACTTGTTCCCAAATGAAGTTAACGCGTCGGTAAACTTATTTTCATCAATATTATCTGCATTTAATGCATTTAGTGACAAACTCTTGAAGTTAGTCTCCAACTCTTCATAAAAATTATTCATGAATACGCTTGCGTTTAGGGACATTGCACTAGCTTCTTGTGCGAAAAGACCAGAAATATTTAAAGATTTAAAAAAGACATCTACAAATTTTGCAGAATTAAAATCCGGCGATTCAAAATCAGCACTTTCAATGGCATCAATGGCTACAACTTTTTTATTGAAAAGATTAATACATTTGGCCTCATTGTAGTCGGTTTCAAATGTGGGTCCTTGCTCATCAACCATGTATTTGACCATATTCTTTTCGAACTCTTCTTCAGATGGTATTTGAGTCCTAGTTGTTGAAGATACAGACTTAAGAGCAAACTTAAATGCACCACTTACCACTGTAGTTGGGAAATCACTTACTTTAATGACTTCATCCGATTGCTTTTCGCACCCGACAACAGCGAAAAGAGAACACAATAAAAACAAACTTACTTTTTTCATTCTAAATGATGGTTTTAATTATTTCCAATCCGAGAAGTGTATCCTCTCACTTATATATGCCAAAAAGAGCCATTTTGTGACAAGCAAAAATCATTTATTTTTCAAAGGTTATTCTATTTGTAATGAATATAAATTACGTATAGGGTTTCAATTAGCGTTTGTTGACCTGAAATATTTCATTTTATAAGAACGATTTCTTTCGCACGGAGTAACATTAAAAATAATGAGTAATTACCATTATCCGCGAAATTGTTTTCTAATGATATTGTATAATTCCTTTCGGCGACCAATTCAGTTTCTTGCCCAAATTGCTCGAAATAATCAGAATATTCTCTGTTTAGAAATCGCTTCTTGCCGAAAGAAGAAATTTCAAGTTTTGTCATAAATCTCGCGATTTTAAATATTATGAAAGAAATCCCAATTACTATTAATACAATTTCTACTTTTAATGAATCAATTAGATTTTTACTGAAAAGTCCTATAAATATTACTACAGACAAGGCTAATGAATATGTAATATCATTGAATACAAATTTTAGCAGTTGTTTATTCTTTTTACTTTTATCAAATCTTTCAGATGCCGTTAATAATGGAGTTTTATTGTTTTTTAGAACTGCCATTCCAGTATTTAAATCATACCGCCATTTTCTTTCAGATTCGACCTTTAAAACGTCTTCATAAATATGTTCAATATTTTCAGCTAATTGATTCCTAAATTCAAGTAACAAATGCAACTTATAGGATTGATTGGAGAGAAAGGAATTGCATTTTTTCAGAACAGGAAGATGAGAATTACTC
>NZ_FMYP01000130.1 GCF_900096565.1 Williamwhitmania taraxaci | reverse complement strand
CTGGGAAAACATATGTTGCAATTTCTGAAGATGGGAAAAAATTTAGTGGTTATCGCGAGTTATTATCTTTTAGACCTAGAGATGAATACTATACCGATATTTTTACAATAGAAAATTTGAAAAATTTGAAAATCATTACTGGAACAGGACAAGTTAAAGAAGGACTAACATTTCCGATCCTTGAGAAGCATGCAGGTAACTATAATGCCGCAGGTCCCTTAAAACTTGTTTGTAAAGATTGTGGAAAGGATGATTGTGATGGAGACTGTAAACTTCGATGCTTAAAGTGCGGCCAATATCCTTGTATTTGCGGACAAATATGTGTTTGCTTTGCTGAGCGATTTGATTTCAAAGGTTTTTTTGAACGATGTGATCATAATCGTCGTTATGAAGGTGTAGGAATTCCATTTTGGGATAAAGATGGTAAATTGCAAATAAAAAAATATATTGAACCGACAAAGAGCCAAGCCGATATAATGCACAACCTCATTTTAGATAGTCAAGGGATGAAGCTTTTCTTTCTGAAGTTGGACTATGATGCTCCCGCTTCACCGGAAGATGTTGTTAACACAATTGCGATATATACAAAATATTTTGAGGATTGTGGAATGGGAGGAAATGTAGTAAAGCATTTTAACAAACTTCATTCTGCTTATAGCACAGCAAATAATATTTCTGATGCCTTAATGAATCAAGACTACCTAAGGGCACTTTATGAGGCGATTAGGGTTATTCCCGTTGTAGACAAGTATATTGGCGGAATTGAGACTTTGTTCAACATAGCGCAAAGTCAGGAGTTAAATGCTTCGTTAATGAATAGGGTTTCGTTTGAACTAGCAGCATTAAACAAATACAACCCTAACGATCCCAATGTCCAAAGAAAACGGAACGATTTGCTTAGAGTGCAGACTTTTGCTAAAAAAAATCTTGATGCCATTAAGCAACAAAACATTGATAGTATCCACGAAAGAATATGTACGTGTCCTAAATAATACACTGTTTATGAAGCTAACAACATTTATTTTGTTTATGGTTATAAGCGTAAACCTTTCAGGTCAGAACGCAAATACTGATTCATTACGAAATGCCATTCGTAGCGATGCCCGCTGGGCAATAACTCATGCTGAATTTAGCAAAGGAGAGAAATTGCTTGATAGTCTTATTCTTGTTGAGCCTAGAAACCCAGAAAACTTTTTTTCAAAGGCACAAAGTTATTACTATCAGAAGAATTTGGATTCATTAACTATATGCTTAGAAAAAGCATTGATGATTGGTAATGATTCAATCAGAGTGTATAGCGAATACTATCGCTACTATTCTTTTCAGCAAGAGAACCTTGAGAAATGTTTATTGTATATAAACAGAATGATAGATATTCAACCGAAAAACAGTGACCTTTATATGGAACGGATGCGTGTAAAAACAGTTCTTGGTGATTATGATGGATCAGTAAAAGATTTAGAAATTTCGGCTTCGCTTGGAAATGAGATTGCAAAGGAGGGCCTTATAGAAATTAAGGAAGCGGAAAAACGATTTAAAAAAATGAAATTATCACCCCGCTAGCCTCCCTAACGCGGTCATGCTATGTTGCCCAAATGGCAAGCCGGCCAAGCGTGGCGGCCTAAGGCTGTTGGTGGCATCACCTCTAGGGTAAGGAGTGGGGCAGCGTTTTTTGGTAGCAGGGGCTTCTAGACAGGAACAGCCTTGCAGAAAAACCGCTACCTTCTGGTCACGCTCTTTGAAATTTTAGAGAAAAATATAACCCCAGCGTATGGGTGTTTAGATTCTAGTGTTATGAATTGTGCTTTGTCATATATTATTGCTATATTTGTGACAAAACAATCGCTATAAAGCAATGTATTCGACAGAAGACAAGATACTTGCAAAAATGAAAAAAGCCAAAGGGGGCACGCTGTTTTTTGCTGACAACTTTATCAGTATTGCCTCCTCAAACACGGTAACAAAGGCTTTAGAGCGACTGGTTGATTCCGAAGAAATTGTTCGCGTTGCGAAAGGTATATACACCCGCCCCGCAACGGACAAAATCTTGGGGAGAGTATTGCCAAGTATCGATGAAATAGCAAAAGCCATAGCCAAGCGCGACAGGGCTCGAATTGTGCCAACAGGCAGCTACTCGCTTTACAAGTTGGGGCTTACAACCCAAGTGCCATTGAATGTAGTTTACTACACCGATGCATCTCCGCGTAAGTTGAAAATAGGTAAGCAATCCATTACGTTTAAGAAAGCAAGCGCTAAAAACCTTTCCGCAATTGGAGAAATAAGTAAGCTGGTAATTCAAGCATTGAGAACGATAGGAAAAGACAACGTGCGCGAGGAGGAGATAGCAAAAATAAGAACGCTACTTCAAAGTGAAAAGCCCTACCATCTACAGCACGATTTAAAGTTGGCTCCCGAATGGATGCGTAAGCTAATAGGATCCATTAAAACCAGCACCGCCAATGAGTAACTTGGTGCATATGCAGGAGTGGTTACAGCTTGCCGACACCACTAAGCTAAACCTATATACCGAGACGGGCAGACGAATTGGCTTACCCGCTGTGGCTATTGAAAAAGACTGGTGGATGGTGCATACACTTTCCCTTATTTTCTCGATGGAGTGTGCCCCCGCCCTTGTTTTTAAAGGAGGAACCTCATTAAGCAAGGGATGGAACCTTATACAACGCTTTTCGGAAGATATTGATTTGGCGTTGGACAAGGCATATCTTGGTTTCACCAACGAAGAGCCTAAAAAAAAGGAGGTGAATGACCTCCGAAGGCTCTCCTACGATTTTATTACCCAGAAATTTACACCCGAGTTAAAAGCCAAGTTTGCCGAGGCAGGCTTGTTAAGCGTAACCGTTAAGCACCAAGATGTAGTAAACCACGATCAAGACCCGCTGGTTGTAGAGATATACTACCCAAAACTTACGGAAACCGACACTTACCTAAAGCCAGGACTCTTGGTGGAAGTTGGTAGCCGCTCGCTGCGTGAACCGTTCACACCGCGAACATTTACCACACTAGTAGCCGAAAACTTTACCGATCGCAACTTTACCGACGAGCCGATTACCGTGCCAGTGGTAAACCCAGAGCGCACATTCTTGGAGAAGATTTTTTTGCTGCACGAGGAGTTCCAACGTGCCGATAATGTAAAGCGAGTAGAGCGCCTAAGCCGCCACCTCTACGATATTGAAAAGTTAATGGACACCGACTTTGCAAACAAAGCCCTGCAAAACAAAGAGCTCTACCGCGCCATTGTAAAGCACCGAAGCATTTTCTCCAAGTTTGGAGGGGTAGACTACACAAAGCATAGCCCCGAATACATACGAATTATACCACCTGCCGAATTGCTCCCACAGTGGGAGGCCGACTACAGGCAAATGCAGGAGAATATGATTTACGGCGAATCGCTGCCTTTTGCCCAGCTAATAGCGAAATTAAACAGCCTGCAAATTCGGATAAACAGCCTGAACCGCTAGATTAAACAGAGAACAACGAGCGAGACAAAGCAAGCAGCAAAATACAGTAAATCTGGAGATCAACCTACTTACCAGCAAACTGAAATTGGGCTTATTCCTCGTGCTTGGAAGTAACCCTGATTAAAGATATTTCTGAGGTTAAGAGTTGCAAGAGATTACCTTTAGGAAGATCACTATCTGTTAATCCCTGCTATATTTATGTGTTCTACTCAAAAAACTATCTGTTCGATGTAATGCGCTGCAAAATAGGTTAATGTGATGTTTCGAACACATAGAACACATGATTTCCGCTATTTTCACTCCCCTCATAAGTCCGAACAATACAGG
>NZ_FMYP01000129.1 GCF_900096565.1 Williamwhitmania taraxaci | reverse complement strand
ATCTACAACATCGGGGTGAAACCTTCGGGGAGTAGCCCCTTATTTTTATTCAACTAACGTTTCAACTGGAATCTTTTTGTCGGACAGTAGTGAAACATTAACTATAAGCTACCAATATCGGACAACTTCTACTTGGACTTTTGGGAGCCAACAAGCTATGTTGGAATAAACGGGTTAAATCCAATAAACCAAGCCAATCGTAATTGCATTTTTGTAAATAAAGTAGATACAAACTTCCAATGCTTTGCATTCCCTCCCTACTGGCGATGTGAGTGTATGAAGATTAACAATCAAAGCCAGATATTAATACCTTACTATACAAAGGGAATAAGTTCAAAATTAAAGTTTCTTATTTCAACTGTTAAATATTACCAGCTAAACTCAGATAATTATGTTGATTACACGCCTATTAATTCCAAGATAATAACTCTACCTGAGGGAAACTATCTTAACTACCTTTTCTCACACAAAGATTATTTTATTGCTTCATCAGACAAAACATATAAAATTAAGTCCGATGGGTCAGTCTCTGAAATTTTTAGTGATCTAATGTTTAATTTCTTTTATAAGGGTGACACATTATATGGTATAAGCCCCTCCGATGCGGTATTATACCAATCGTTAAACGATGGTGATAGCTGGACAAGCCTAGGAAAGATTAATCCAGATTTTTCATTATTAAACTTCTACACTTTAGATAATGAGATAATCGGAACTTACAAAGCTCAACTATTTCATTTTAGCATAAGCACAACAGGTATTACAGTAAAAGAGATAGACAACGATGGGTTAGCTTATAACACGATTACCTCTGTTTCCAAATATACCGATAAAGTATATGTTTCAACGCTTACAGGTGTATACTATATTTCTTATAAGAACTTTTTTACTTACAAACCTGAAGTGAAAAGCAAAAAGAGTATAGCATTTACCTCAGCTCCTTGGTAATCCTAAAAAAAAATATTGCACTCGATTTTGCAACCGATGTAGTAACTAGTCGATACAAATTAGAATTCCGGATACTCTCCGGAATTTTGATTTTAAGCCATACCCATCGCCTTCACTCGCTGAACAATCCTTGAAGTTTTTTTCAACCTTGATTCGATGATATATAACTATTATATTTACTTTAGATAAGAAATAACCAGAACGAGTCATAAGAACTAACTCTCACAGACATGGATCCTAAACCACTAATTTTTATAGGTGTAGCCCTAGTAATTGCAGGGATTGCTTTTTCCAGCAATTACTTTAGCAAAAAGGCCATTGTAAAGCGGAAGCTAAAAAAAGCAACAGGACGAAAGATATCCGATTTTATTAGCGGCGATATTGCAAAGGTTGTTGGAAAGGTGGAGTATGCCGGCAAGCCCCTAACTGCGCCCCTCTCGGGAAGGGCATGTGCCTACTACTATGTGCTTATTGAGGAGAGAGTCTCAAACGGTAAAAGTTCACACTGGCGAAAATTAATAGAGGAAGAGGTGGCCGGATCGTTTGTAGTTCGCGATGGTCGATCCTGTGCTCACATCAGCTGCGAAAAGGTGAAGAGCTATCTCGTTGAAGACCGGGAATACTCCTCCGGTTTCGGTAATGATGCCACCGAGGTTCTCGAGAAATACCTTAACGATCGTGGCGAAAAGAGCGAAGGATTCTTGGGAATGAATAAAGCAATTCGCTATAAAGAGGGCGTTCTGGAGGAGGGCGAACTGATTGCAGCTATAGGCAGAGGTGAATGGATGAATGCGAGTCAGGTGCAGCTGCCCGACTCCTTTGGCAGGGTGCTTGTGCTCAGCTCCACCGAAGAGGAACCCATCTACCTGAGCGATGATCCCGATACCGTCAGCACCACTTATGCTTAGCCTGAACTTTCCGAAAGCGAATAAACCACCCTGCCACTTGCTAGTGGGTACGCGCAAATGCTCGTGAGGGCTTCGCCGTTCGGACACCACTCACGACTTGCTCCCAAACGCTTCCGTTTAAAGAACTTTTACTGTATTGACCATGCGAGGCACACACGATGCAATTTTGCTGAATCGATAGACCGTCAAGAAAATAGTGTATATTTGCTTTATGAAACTGATTGATTCAAATAGGGATAAACTTTTTGAACTTTGTGAGAAGCACAAGGTAGAAGAACTCTATTTCTTTGGCTCAGTCTTGACTGACAATTTCAAAGAATCAAGCGATATCGATATTCTAATCCAGTTCTACCAAGTAGACTTGATGGAATATTTTGATAACTATATGGATTTTAAAGAGAGTCTTGAACTGTTATTTAAGAGACCAGTCGACCTTGTAGAAAATCAGGCGATTAGAAATCCCATTTTTCGACAAGTGGTTGACAGAGAAAAACAACTATTTTATGAACGAAAAAGTTCTTAAATATCTGTATGATATAAAGATCGCAATTGACGAAATAGATTCCTATTTTCTCAATCGAGAAAAACGTTTTGAAGACTACACAAAAGACACTCTTTTGAAAAGGGCGATTGAAAGAGATTTAGAAATTATTGGAGAAGCGCTAAATCGAATTTTAATTATTGAACCCGAATTTCCAATTCAGAATGCTCGAAAGATTGTTGGATTGCGAAATCAAATTATTCATGCCTACGACAATATTTCTGACGAAAATATCTGGGGGATAATAATGAATCACCTACCAAATCTCAAAGCGGAAATTGTGAGCCTAATAAAATAATGCACAGTGCCCAATAAATAGGACTTTAAGCGGCACGAAGAACCCCAAACTCATAAGCAAAGCGAATAAACTAACTTACTAGTGGTTACGCGCAAATGCTCGTGAGGGCTTCGCCGTTCGGACACCACTCTGAACATGTTCCCAAAACGCTTACAGTTTAAAGAACTTTTATTATATTTACCATTCGAGGCACACACTTCGAACTTACGTTATTGCTTTGTTGTCACGCCTTTTGAGGTGTAGCCTTGCAAAGCCCCGGCCCGTCCACTCCTTCGGAGCTGGACGGGCAACGATGTAAGTTCGTCTCTCGTTATGGCCTATAGTAAAAAAAAGAATCAACAATTGAGACTAAAATCGTTGATGAAATGTCAGCGAACTATACGGCAAATGTTTATAAAGAAAAGCTAGATTTTTAACTACATAATAGATTATGCAAAAACTAACCCAAAAACCAACATTATTCCTGATAATTGGAATAGCAATAATCGCCATTGGACTTCCTTTTGGTGTATATTCACTTACTCTAGAAGGAGCTAAAGCAATGGTTGGAATATTTATTTTAGTTCCTGTGGTTGCTACATTTATTGTTATAATTATTGATAGAAAAATTGTGAGGCGGATAGACAATAAGAAGTTAAGTTTATATGAACTTGGAGTAATTATACTTCTTATATCATTATATTTTTATAACAACCAACAGATGAAAATTAACTTTCTGAATCCCAAAGACGATTATGTGTTGGTCTTACAGAATCCCGGAAATTTAATAAATGACACATTTAAAAGACAGTTATCATTTAACAAAGCAATTTCGACAACGAGTAACATTATTATTATCAGCAAAGCAGATATTAGCAGTAATTTTGAAATTAATCTCCCATTAAGTTGGAATGGAGTTTTCTATTATAACACGTATAAATTTGAAAATTATCCTGAAGTTAAGCTCTATTGCAGACCAAATTGCAATATAAAAGATTCAATTAACCAAAATATAATTGATAGTCTATTAAAAAATAAACATTAACAAAATAATTGCTTTGGCAGACTTTGTTCTTTTCTGAATAGAATACTCATTTAGTCAAACGACAAAAGTAAGAAAATTAATCACTACTGTCCGACTAAACTCTAAATATTCATTTATTGCCTCTGCATCCCAATAAA
>NZ_FMYP01000128.1 GCF_900096565.1 Williamwhitmania taraxaci | reverse complement strand
ATTTCAAATAGAATTCCTCTACCGAGATGCCAAGCAGTTCACCGGGCTTACCACCTGTCAGGCTAGGAGCAAGAATAAGCTCGATTTCCACTTTAACGCGGCTCTAACAGCGGTAAATATCGCCAAGCAAGACTGGCTCTCAAACAAGGATAACCTCCAAAAAACGTTCTCAATGGCTAATTACAAAACTCTATATAACAACGCGTTGCTACTGGAACGATTTATGTGTATGTTTGCAATAAACCCAAACACCGCAAAAAATAAAAAAATCGTCAATGATTTGTTGGATTACGGTAAAATTGCGGCATAAATCTTACCGAACTATTGTTTGTAATACTACATATAATATGAGAATAGACATAGTTGCATCGGCAGCCGAATTAAAGCAAGAAAGAGTAAAGGGTAAGAATGTTGCTGTAATTGATGTTTTACGCGCTACGACAGTAATTACTACCGCCCTAATGAATGGTGCGAAAGAGATTATTCCAACAGAAGAAGTTTCGACGGCTTTTGAAATCTATTCAAAATACCATAGTGGTGAGGCTTTACTGGGAGGCGAAAGGAATGCTGTTAGGATTGAAGGATTTCATTTAGCAAATTCCCCATTTGAATATATGGAGGATGTGGTTCATCACAAAACCATTATTCTAACTACCACAAATGGAACAAGAGCGTTAATGGGAAGCCTAACCGCCAACAATATTATAGTGGCGTCCTTTCTTAATGCTACCGCAATTGCTACGTGGTTGGGAGAGCAGGACATCGATAGCACCATTGTTTGCGCAGGATCGGCAGAAATCTATACGCTAGAGGATGCGCTGTGTGCCGGCATGATTGCAAAGATTATGGAAGAACGATTCGGAGCAACTCTTTCCGATTTTGCATTCACATTAAAGTTCCTCTACGAAGGTTATGAAGGTAATATAATGAGTGCGCTCACACATTGCCAGCATGCGCAACTGCTGTTATCAAAAGGTTTTAGATCGGATGTAGAATACTGTCTTCAAAAAGACATTACGGATATTATCCCCCGGCTGAACGAGGGTGCTATCACAATTGAAAGATAACAATCTAATATCATGGAGACAAACTAAAATACTAAAGCCTCGGAAAAACTGCCGAGGCTTTAGTATAAATAGGAGAATTGAAGTCTATACAGAAATCTGTTTTGCAAAAAACTCATTGGTTGCATTACGGTAATGATCGGCAGTTGTAGCTTTTACAACCTTTTTATAGGCCTTACGCCTTTCTGGAAATGGCAAAGAGAAGTATTCCCAAAAGGGAGCCATCTTTTTTATCAAATGGCTATTCCCCGAAAGGGAAGCAACATAGTGCTGAAAAAGAGCGTCATGCAATTTATGCATAGCAGAGAGTTTCTCATCCAGATCGCTCTCTATTCCCCCTGCGATATCATTGAATATTAAAGGATTTTGCAACGCAGCACGTCCAATCATCCAGCGAGTAACCGTTGGGAAGCGCTTGCTTCGCTCCTGGTAATCCGTTACCGAAAGGATATCGCCATTATAGCAAACAGGCGCTTTTATTGTAGGCAATACCTTTGCAAATGCGTCAAGATCGGCATCACCTTTATATAATTGCTTGCCAATTCGTGGATGCACAACCACCTCGGCCAAGGGAAATTGATTTAAAACTGGAATGAGCGTTTCGATTTCGCTACTGTCCAGATAACCCAACCGTGTTTTAACTGAGAGTTGTATATCGGGAAAGGTTGTGAAGAGTTTATCGAGAATAGCACGCACAACTTCGGGCTTACCAATAAGTCCGGATCCCGATCCTTTCAGCGCCACCATAGGATATGGACACCCCAAGTTGAAACTAACATTTGAATAACCCAACTCCCGATACCATGCCATGAGAACTGCTAACTCATCGGGATTTGACCCAAGAAGCTGCGGTATAAGGGAAATTCCTTCATTGTTTTCGGGCAAAATATCTTTAAGCCTGCGCGCTTTTCCACGAGCATATTCATGCGCATCGACAAATGGAGCAACAAAGAAAGAGGGTATTGTTCCTGCGGCCAGCATTGCCTTGCGAAAGGGATACTCGGTAAAGCCCTGTAAGGGGGCAAGATAGAAAATTGGTGCAGCCATAATCATAAAACTATTTTGTGCAAAGGAGCAGCTATTTTTTATAGCTTCAAAATATTGTAACTTGTTCCACAATATTACAATTCACAATAGATACTGAAATGCTATGAAAAGAGTTGCTGCACTTATGCTGATATTAACATTGGCAATAGCCCAGGGTTGCTATCTTTTCGAAGAAGCTACCGTTGAGATATTTCCACACGAGAGAATTGCGAAATACTACCTGAGCAATCTGGTGTCGGCACCTGACAGGGATAATGATGTTTCTAGGAAAGAACGAGCGAAGACGGATCTCAAACAGTTTCTTGAAAACTGGAACAACAACATGGAAGAGGTACTATTCGATGTTGCCATTGATAGCATATTGTTTAAAGAGTTAAAAGTGATTCATAAGAAACTGAGCGCATCGGTTGTTTTGAGATACAAGCAGCTTAACAATTTAACGGATACCGTCAAGCCCGGTTTCTATCTCCTTAAGTTATCAGCCGATAATTCCGTGGTGCATAATGGAACAGAAGTAATCATAGACAGCACTAATTATGCTCAATGGCCAAAAAGCACAGAGAAGATTATTCTTAAGTTCCGGAATATTACGGTTAAAAACATTCACAGGCAGAGGATGTATATACGGCTTGGCAAACTTTACCAAGAGAATTTGGAACATAAGCATTAGGTGATTTTTACCACCGAATCCACCACCTTTTGAATTAGAGGGATTCGCCTAGCGTAGAGGAATGCTGCCAGGAGACAGAAGAAACCAGATACAAACAGCACCGATTGTACGCCCCAACGATGCGACAAACTACCTAGCAATAAACTACCTAGGGGCGTTATCCCCATAAACGACATTCCGTAAAGGGAAACCACTCGTCCACGCTTATCCTCATCGACAATAGTTTGTAGCAGGGTATTTGTAGCTGCAAATGCCAGTATCATTCCCAATCCCATAAAGAACATTAAGATTATAGACAAGGGAATTGCGCGTGAGTATGCAAATCCCATAAGGGTTACTGCAAAAATAATGGCAGTAATCATGATGAGACGTGGGATCGTAGCAATTGTTTTTCGACTGGCTAAATAAAAGGCACCAACTAGGGCTCCGGCCCCCATTGATCCTGTTAGGAATCCGAGTAACTCAGCACCACCACCAAGGATATCTTTTGCATATACAGGTAAGAACACTTGGAATGGCAATCCGAAGAAACCGGTAATACCTACTAATATAAGCAAGTAGCGAATTGGAACAAAGGAGAACGAGTATCGAAAACCCTCTTTTAAATCATGAAAGATGGAACTCTCTTTTACTATATAATGAAATGGATCGACCCGCATCGCAAGCAAAGCCCCAATCACGGCCATGAAGCTTACACCATTGAGTAAAAAACACCATGCTTCGCCCATTAAGGCAATAATAATTCCGCCTATGGTAGGGCCAATAAACCTAGCCGAATTAATGAGTGTAGAGTTAAGGGCAATGGCATTTTGAAGCAAGGACTTATCGCCCACCATTACTAGTAAAAAAGCATGCCGGAAAGGAGTATCTACCGCCAGCACAACTCCGTTGAGCGTAGCAAGAAATAGTATTTGCCAAACCTGAATGGAGTCAGTAAAGACAAGTATGGCCAATGAGAAGGCCAGCACCATTGAGCACATCTGTGTTATAATCATAACCTTATGGCGGTTGAGCCTGTCGGCATACACTCCCGCAAATGGAGTAATAAGCAAGGAGGGTATTTGACCGGCAAAGCCAACTAAGCCAAGAAGAAAGACTGAATTTGTGAGGCGATAGACCAGCCAACCTAGGGCAATGTTCTGCACCCAGGTACCTATTAGCGAAACAATTTGGCCGTAGAAGAAAAGTTTAAAATTACGGCTTTGCATAGCTCTAAAAGCAAAGCCAACACCCTGAAAGTAGCTGCGGATATCCAGAAAACGATTCACTGATCAGTTATTTTTTTTGCAAAATTAACCCAATTTATTCTAACGAAGATTTTTCATAGAGAAGATGATGAAAAGTTCCTTGACAATTGGCTCTAAGACCCCTGATGGGCCGTGAAGTTTAACGTAGAATAGCATTTAACCTTAAATCCGCAGGTCGATTGCTAGGTTTTAAATCTTAGCGTATTTAGGTTTGCTTGGTGGATATTTTGCCATTTTTTTGGTTCGACATAGCCCTTCTTTGCGTCACTTCTTCCGTTTTTCGCTCCCCCTATGGTTTGCAACTTCCTTTTTTGGAAGCCTGCAACAATAAAAACCGTAACGAACCGTAAGTGTCAGGTATTCAATTACTAGCTATTGAGGCGCGGGCATACCTTTCCCATTGGGCACAGCAGCGTGGCCGCTTCACTCCAGCAGCAGGTGGTATTTCTTGGCCGAAAAGAGCTTTAGGATGCGCTGTCGTCC
>NZ_FMYP01000127.1 GCF_900096565.1 Williamwhitmania taraxaci | reverse complement strand
CTGAATTAATTGTCGTACATCCATGATATCTATCTTCTTTGCGGCCATATCCCTGATTTAAGTTTCAGCGATAAGATAGAAATCATTCCTTTCAATGGCTCAATGGCGCAATTTGCGTCGAAACGGGTGGCGCAACTTCGACCGAAACAATAGCCTAAATGCACCTAAAAAAGTGGCACAACTTCGACCGAAACGCCTGGCACAACTTGAACCGAAATGGGTGGCACAACTTCGACCGTTTTATCTACATTCTAACGAGTTCCAATTTTTCTGCTTGAATATTCATGGCTCATCTTTTCTGCAAAGGTAAATATTATTCGATTAAAGGGCAATGTTTGTTGTCTCTTACCATGATTTACAACCGTCGAGTGTGTTTTTCCGTAAGGGATTATTCCGCTTGGCTCCTTGAGGACTTCGCCGTTGCGGGCTACTTTACTGGCCAGCTACACCGAACTTGATGTGTGGAAGAATGTTTGAATAGCCACTTAAACCCCAATGTTTTATACCACGTGTGTGCCTTGCATGGTAAATATAGTAAAAGTTCTTTAATTGGAAGCGTTGTGGGAGCAAGGCTCGCATGGTGTGAGAGGCTCTCCCCATCGGCTTAGTTGGCGGGGCAGCCTGCACCATCGGTTGTTATTCGGCAAATGTATATATCGAAATTTATCTCTTAAAATATTTTGTCAGGACTTAGAATTCGATTACCTGCTGGGCTTCTTTTCGGTCGAAGGTCTATCATGTCGAGTTTGCACTGTCACTGTTCTATGGCTTGCAGGTTTTTTTGCTTTTTTAGTGCTGGTCTGTGCGAAGGCAAAAAAGCAAATGTGCCTGCAAATGCGTTGGCTGAACTATTGTCGTAGGTCAATGTCATATTTACTTTCAAAAAACGTGTCAAGAACATTTCTGTCCTGCTCTTTAAGGACAAAATCTAATTCGTCATTATCTAACTGGCAGATACCGAAATTTCTAATGTAATTGCCGTTAAGTGAATAGTAATTGGAAGTGTATGGTTTACTTGTCGTTTTAATGTAATACCAAAAAAGTCTGGATTCCATTATTTTCTTAATTAAGAGCATTTCCTTTTCACTATGGCCAATAATTGCCTGACCGTTGTAAAACAATAAATTGTCGTCAGTGTTAATGATGTAGCTTGGCGTTCTATCCGACATCTTTGGAAAGAACATTTTATTCTTAACCTTTTCCAATGATTGTGTTCTACCAAAAGCAAACCAGTTTTCGTATTCTCCTTTTCCTTTGTCACGTTCTGCAAGAAGCCTTCTTTTGTTTTGCAGATATAAGTATGCTTTGGGAAAACGGTCCTTTATAAATGCCTCATCTAAAAGTTTTGCTTTTTCACTATTGTCATAAGGAAAAATCACTTTCTCCTTCAAGTTTTTAAGAGTTACTTCTCTGCTTAGTTTATTTGTATTTACAATGTCTTTGCATATTCCTTTTTCAATTTGATAAAGGCTTCCGTTTTGCAAATAATAATAGTCATTATCTTCTTTTACTGGATTAAAAATGTAAATATCATTTCTTAGAGTTGCAATACCGTGCCTTGTTTTATAAATGTTTCCAAATGCAACACCAGTTGATTCTATTTTTGAAATTATTTTATTGTCTTGCAAATTCCATCCAGTGTTAGAGTTTAGTCCTGAATAAGAAATTTTGCTAAATACACTCTCTTGTTTAGGAATCTCTTTATCAATACATCTGTAATACTTGATATAATCGTGTTTCGTATTTTCAATTATACAGATGCAGGTGTATGTGTTTTTAGATTTGAAAATTTGCTCAGTTCCAAAATCTATAATTTTAAACTTGATGCTTTTCTTTTGAAAATAATTCCGTAAAGCTCTTCCATTTAAACTTTTGAAAAAACTATTCATAGTTATAAAACCAAGAATACCGTTTTCATTCAGACATTCAATTCCAATTTGAAAAAATGGAATATACAAATCAGGATTCCCTGATTTACAAACCTCCCAATTTGCAAGGCTTAATTTCACTTCATCACTTAGGTTCCTTGCACACACATAAGGCGGATTTCCTAACACAATGTCAAAGCCAGTGAACCTATTTAGGGTCTCACTCCAATTAAATTTTAATGCGTCACCTTCAAATAAATTAAAATGAAATTCCTTTTCATCCTCACCTTCAGACAATGCTAAAACTGAAAGTAATAGTTTTGTTCTCGTAATAGAGTAGGGTTGAATATCTAAACCGAAAATTTGAGTACTGAAAATTTCCAAATAAGATTTATTGGTTTTCTTTTTTAATTGCTTTGCTGCACTAAAAAGAAAACCACCACAACCACATGATATGTCTGCAATTTTTGCATTAGCAAGTGTTTTGTTCTTAGAATGAAATGATTGCTGAATGACAAATTCTCTAATGTTTACAGGTGTATAAATCGCCCCGTTGATAATTCTATCAGCAGGGGATATTACAAATTCAAAAAGCTCAATTAGTTCTTCAAATTCAAATTTAGGAATTTCTATTTCAAGAATTGAAATAAATTTTTGAAGAGTTGAATATTCTTCCTTTTCATTTTCTAGAATTGAAAAAGATTTGAGAAACTCATTCTTCTTAACTGCTAATTTGTTTTTATAGAGAAATCCAGAAATAATTAGCCGGTCAACTTCATTCGGCTGAGTTGAACACTGACTTAAGTATTTGAATACTTGATTTCTCATTATAAACTCTTCTACTGATTAACCTTAAGATATTGCAAATAAGTTGTAAACTCTTCTGCCAATTCACTGTGAATGATTCTTATATCATTTATCAATTCCGCATTTTTTGGATTTTTTATTTCGGTTTGAAGTTTCAATAGGCGATTATAGATTTCATCCAACTTCCATATTAGTTTGTATCTTGATAAACCAAGTTGCAATTTGGAATGCATATAGGTTGCCTCCTTTGAGGTTTTCTTTGGAATTATCCCACCGTCATTATCCCTCTCAAAATGTTCGTTAAAGTCAACATCACAAGGGTCAATATATTCACCTTCATCATCCGACTTTAAAATATTGACATAAGAGCAACAGTAAACAAGGTTTGAATAATCAGTTTCTAGTTTGGGGCTTTTTGAAAAAGGTTTAAAATGGTCAATATGAAAATTATTCTTCCCCCCAAACCAAAAGTCAGGACAGTCTGTATACCCACATCTTGAATTAAAATCCTCTGCTAAGTATTGCTTGAAACTGCGATAACTTGCATATGTTTTTAAACAAGTTCTTACTGGACTAGTATGTCTAAATATATTTGGCATCCTTGTCTATTTTTCTTAGAAGTTCGTCAACTTTATTGAGAATACTATCTAGTCTATTTGAATTTGAAAGGGATTTATATTCTGATGGAATAGAATTTTTTGCATCAATTGACTTTTCTAAAAAATCATCAAGTTCAATTATTCTATTTTCAATATCTATATCCGCGTTACCAGTCTTCCTTAAGTTTACTAATTCATCTAACTCTTTCTTTGCATCTTCAATTCGGGATTTGTAATGCTCTATTTGCCCAAGAACTCTATCAAGAAATTTGGCTTTAGCATTTTCATCTTCCTTTTTATAAAGTATGTTTTTAATGTAGACGATATTAACATCTTCACTTTGGTTTACTGCTTCATCATCTAACGCTGTCAAAACGAAACATGGAAAATGATTTCTAATTGATTGATATTCTTCAACTAAATCAACTCCATTATAAGGTATATTGTATTTAATATCGTTTTTCATTTCATTCAAACGAAAATCGACTACCAGTGCATCAGGAGCCAACTTAATGATATATTCAATCATTTCTTCTTTTGAAGCTAAGGGAAGTGCTGTCAAAGGAACTAATTCAACCCTTGAAGGGAATTTTTCTACAAATTCTTCAAAATCGTCCAAGGTTTCTTTTTCCTCGTCTATAAATAATATTTTATACATGACTTCTATCTTTTATATTTTATTGGAAATGTAATTTTTAATCCAAAGCCTATTTCAGGATATAATAATTGCGCATTACCATCATTTTCTTCAACAATCGATTTTACTAACCACATACCTAATCCGGTCCCTTCTTCTTCACCAGTATGCTGATTCCTCTTTGTCGTAAATAATGGCTCAAATATTTTTTCTGGTTCGGTAATGTCTTTAGAAAGACCTGGACCATTATCGTAATAATCAAGAATTATTTCTTTTGTATTACTAGAAACTTTTACTATGATCTTTCGCTCTCTATCTTCTTTAGAAATAATAAAAGCATCAATTGAGTTTACAAGTAGATAAAACGGTCGAAGTTGTGCCACCCATTTCGGTTCAAGTTGTGCCAGGCGTTTCGGTCGAAGTTGTGCCACTTTTTTAGGTGCATTTAGGCTCTTGAAAGGAATGATTTCTATCTTATCGCTGAAACTTAAATCAGGGATATGGCCGCAAAGAAGATAGATATCATGGATGTACGACAATTAATTCAGTTAAAAATCAAAGGAGAAAGCAACCGCAGCTGTTCTTCAAGTTTAGCCATACACCGCAATACGGTAAATTACTATGTCCGACAGCTGAAAGC
>NZ_FMYP01000126.1 GCF_900096565.1 Williamwhitmania taraxaci | reverse complement strand
CACAAACACGGCAGACTACACCGATGGATGGTACGATACCTTTAAGTATACCGCAAATTACAGCGGTAAGCTGGTAGCCTCTAGCTGCGGACAAACTACCGAGAGCACCTACCTACAGGTTAGCGGTGGATGCAATGGCCCTACGCTGGGAACTTCCGACGACGAGTTTAGCGGGCAAAGCCGAGTAGCAATAGACGTTATTGCTGGCAGCACCTACTACTTCACTTGGCGATGCAAGTCGAGCCACACCACCTTCCCATGGACACTTTCATTCACTAAAGTAATTAAGAAAGTTGAGGAGAACTCTATATTAGTTACTCCAAACCCTACCAACGGTCAATTTTCAATTTCACTTATGACATATGAATTTCAACCGACCGAAGTGATAGTGATTGGATTAAATGGGAATATTATATATTCATCTAGGTGGGAATCTGGAATCACCCAAAACGTCACACTTCATGCTGCTCCAGGTATTTATTCGATAATAATCAAGGGGAAAGGAGAAACCCTTACTAAAAAGTTGATTATTCAATAAAAAAATGGCGGGCTTAAATTAGCCCGCCATTTTTCCTTTTTATCATGAATATTCTTTGGAGTATAGTTGCAATACACTATTAATAAAATGCTGATTACTGAATTTTTTTGAACCATCAGCAATTATCTCATTACTAAAATCTTTAGAAGTAATGATAATTAGTGCTTCAATCCATGCATCAACTGAATTTTCGCAAAGAACTCCATTGTCTTTGTTAATTAATGAAGGTAAAGCGCCAACATTTGATGCTATCACAGGAATACCACAAGTTAGTGCCTCAGCAACAACAATTGAAAAAGTTTCAATTTCGGATGCATGCATAAAATAATCTGAGTTTCGAAGAGTATCACCAATCTTTGATTTGGTAAGATATCCATGCTTAATTATTTCTAAGTTGGATGGCAAATCATCATAACAAATAGAACTAACCTGTTCTCCTTCGCCTACAACATTTAAAATAATATGTTCCGTTCTGGATTTAGCAAACTCGTTAATTGACTTAAGGATTAAATCTAAACGTTTAGGTAATTGCCAAGAAGCAATGCAACAAAAAGAGATACAACCTTCAATTCTGTTATCTTGCCTATCTTTTGGGTAGAAAAATTTAGATGAAACGATATTGGGAACAATGTCAACCTTAGCGTTTGGAGCAATACTCAAAACCGTATCCTTTAACCACTCTGACACACAAATTACATGTTCTGCAGAATGATAGGTATTTACAATTTTTTGCCTCCAGAATGGGTTTGACGCTAAATTTTTTACTTTCGACCAATGCTCAGAAATAAAAAATCGTGCATTAACTTTTTTCGAAATAGCTGCACCTACTATGCCACAAGGAAACACTACATTAGAATGGACAATATCAACATTTTGGTGAAGGCTTATCCGTTTTATTTCCCGCCAAACAATGAATGTACTTATTGCGGGTAATTGGTAAATCACTTTCCATAGTGCAGAACTTATCGTAATACGAAGTTTTTTCCCTTGTTCAAAATCAGAGATATCTGAAGTGATTTTTAGCAATTTATTCTTGCTATTCACGATATTAACCACAACAAATACAAAGTTAATATTTGATGTAGCAAGGTAGAATGCTTGTTCGTGAATAAATACTCCCTTCCCAGGATTTGCTTGGGTAGGATTCCAAAAAGATAAAAACAATATCCTATTCATTGAGGATTGAATTAATCATATTCTCCCATAAGGGGACGATTTGAGTGGTGCTAAATCTTTGGATATTATTTTTTGCCTTTTTCCCCATTTGTTTTCTTAGTGTATCATCTTCAACTAGTTTGATTATTTTGGCTACAAATTGCTCATTATCGTTATTGGTGATCAAGAAGCCGTCTTCGTTATCTTTAATAATTTGTCGTGGACCAGAAGGACAGTCAAATGCGACAATCGGTATTCCGTGCTCCATCGCTTCAAGTAAAACCATGGGAAGCCCCTCAAAGTGCGATGTCATAATAAAGATTGAAGCGTTTCTATAGTAGCTCTCTATTTCAAGCGTAGCAGGTTCAATTATGATGTAGTCCTCGAGCTGCTTGAATCGAACTATTTGCATGATAGACTCCTTTAAAGGACCATCGCCAATTATTTTCAACTTCCAAGTTGGTTTAACCTGCACTACAGAAAACCAAATATCAACCATTCGCTCAAATCCTTTTTCTGGAACAAATCGGCCAATCGCTATTGCTATTGGCTGGTCAAGAGCATTGCATTCATCAACTTTAATTGGAATAGCATTGGGTATTACCCATGATCTTTTAATCTTACTTTTAAAGTAAGCATTATATTTACATCTGTTCTCCTCTGTTAGTAAGAGAACGCTGTGCCCGAATTTAACACCCAAAACTCTTGCCCACTTAGAAAGACGATCATGATTAATAGTATTATCTAAGTCACCATGTTCGCACACTACCTCTTTTATACCCGATAAACCTATTGATGCTGCTTCATAGTAAATCGAAGGATTAATAGCTACAGAAAAAACAATCACTGGCTTTATCTTCTTTAGCAATCGGCGAAGCCCTATTATCACTGGAAAATAATCGATTAAATACTTCTCGATAGGAAAGAAAATATACTTTGATGTAGGCTTGTTATTAATGCTATAGAATTGTATTTCTTTGTCGAGAGGGAAAAATGTTTTTTGATTGCTTGCAAACAGCGAAATCACAGCAATGCTATATCCTTTTCTTGATAGATGGTTAATTATGTTGAAAGTTGTTCTTTCCGCACCTCCTGCTATTGTAGCATCGATAAATAGAAACGTCAATAAAGGCTTACTCATCACTTATTGCTTTTGTTTGATTTATAAAGGTTAAGGAGTTTACTTTTGTAAGATAAATATACGATAATAACAACCGTAACAAAAAGTAACGACTGAGTTATGGTATTGTTGTTATTATTCACAATAGCGATGCTTGTTGCTGCAGATATTATAAACACAAATAGTGTGGGTAAAATGAACGATTTCATACTAAATGAGAATGAAAAAAACACTTTGCTATATTTCAGAAGAAATGGAATCTGAGAAATTTTTGCAATAATTGTTGCAACTGCAGCTCCTTTTATCCCCCAAAAATAAATCATAGGAACAGCAGTGAGAATATAGAATCCAGTAGAAAAAAAGAAAACAGACAAAAGCCGAGACGTTTTCTGGTAGAAATAATATGGAATTAATAAGACATTAGTAAATACTTTCACTAAGTATCCTGCAGATATAATGCAAATAAGCGAATAGGATGCAAATAAGTCGCTATTATGAATAAAAACAGGAATTATTAGCGGTAATACTAGTGCTGAGCCTGTAATTGCGATCATTACAAGTGCATTTATACTAGCAAACATATTGTTCACTTTACTATGAAATTCTTCTGGTGATTTATTGAGAGCCTCGTACGCAGTTGGGTTAACAGAATAGGTAATTGCATTAATAAGAAGATCTAGAATCATTGTAGCCTTAATTGCAAAGTCAAAAACAGCCATATCGTTGGCTGTCAGAAAATGTAATATGATATATCGGTCAATATTTCCAACTACCCATGCTAGTATAAAGTACACGACTAATGGACTGCAAAAGGCCCATATCTCCTTTAATTCTATACTTATTTTATATATTATACCATACCAAGATTTTAGTTTTATTATAGCATAAATAGTAATTATAGTGGTTGCGAGAAGCCTCCCAACAATTGGGCCAATTAGTGTATTGGGAAATATATACATCCCTCCAATGGTCAGCGCAACAATAAGAACGAAATAAATAAGATTTGTCCAAAAAAATGATGTTGGATTCTTCTTATTAATATACAAACTTGTTAGAATTTTAAATGGAGAGCTTATTATGCCAGTAAGGGTTGCCAAATAAGCATAGGTGCTTGTTTGCCCTTCCTTTAGAATGAATACAGATTTGAAAAACAGGGGTCCAATTATGCTCCAAAAAACAATAGACACCAAGATAACGTAAAAAGAGAACCCAATGAGATTCGAAATCTTAGTTCGTTGAAGTGCGGCGTTGTTTGAATACTTATGGAAAACAACTCCGACCCAGGAATCTAAGCCAAATGTTGTAAGGACTTGTACCAGCAAAGTGAACCCAATATATAGCGATAATCTACCGTAATCAGCTGTTGAGAGGAAGTTTGTGAAAAATGGTAGAAGTAATAATGATGACGCTACAGGTAAAGTTCCTATTATTGTGTATGTAATTGTAGACCTCAGTGTCTTTATTCCCGACATTATAATATATTTGCTTTGTGCAAAATTAATTATTTTTTACTCATATGGCTGATTTGCTGAACCAACATCTTTTCGGAACAATGTTTTCTGAGGGATTTACAATGATTATTAAATCTGACAATCTTTTCGAATCGAAGTTTGATTACGTCAAAAGGGAGTTGGCCGGAAAAAACGTAATTCATGTTGGATGTGTAGATCATATTGGTCTTATTCAAGATAAAATAACACTACTGTCCGACTAAACTCTAAATATTCATTTATTGCCTCTGCATCCCAATAAA
>NZ_FMYP01000125.1 GCF_900096565.1 Williamwhitmania taraxaci | reverse complement strand
CTCAAATTAATTCATAAATTTGGTCACGAAATCATCCTTTTTTTGTGGCACAATATCACCGAAACAAGTGGCACAATATCACCGAAATATCAAGAATGATACTAGAGACAGACAATCCTAGCATCCTTTCCTCTATTAAGCAAATATTCGCAAAGTCTAAGAAAGTTGAATTTTGGGATAGTTTACCGGAATCCCAGAAAGAAGAAATCCTAAAAGGAATTGAAGAAATAGAAAACGGAGATACAGTTGGCTACGAGGAATTCATGAAAAAACATCGTTAATGAAACGAGAATTAAGGCTCTCCTAGAGAGCGATGAAGAAACTCGACAGCCTCTTAGTTTACCTTGAAGAAGAATGGCCCACCAAGGTAAAGCTTAATTTTATTCTGAAACTTGATAAATCCTTTAAACAAATTCAAAACCTTCCAGACAGTTTCTCTGAATCAGAACAGATTAAAGGTTTAAGAAAATGTGTTGTAACAAAACAGACAACAGTTTTCTATAAATATTCAGAGACAACTATTGACGTTATCACAATCTTTGATAATCGGCAGAACCCCAAATCACTAAAAAAAGAGACAAAACAATAAACCACGTTTTACAATCGAATTCTAAGACCTAATCAAATATTTAAGCGATAAATTTCGACATATACATTTGCCGAAAAACGACCGACAATGCTTACTAGTGGTTACTAGCAAATGCTCGTGAGGGCTTCGCCGTTCATCCACCACTCAGCGCACAAGGGACTTAAAACCCTCTGGACTTGCGCCCCGAACTCCTCCGTTTAAAGAACATTTACTATTCGAGGCATACACGTAGTTCAAAAAAAAAAACGGGGCTGATGCGCAGATAACCAAGTTTTTCGTACCTTGGTAAACGTTTAACGTGGGATAAGGAAGTTGCTGTTAACTCGCCAGCTTTTTTACCCACGAAACCGTAAGGTATATGGCATCAACCAAGGCTAAAAAAGTGAACGCATACCAGGCGGAGAAGCTGCGGAAAGCGCATCTGGTAAACGTGCAAAAGGCAAAGAACAAGCAGATGTTTGCCCTTTTAGGATTAGGCCATCTGTATCCGCTCCTCAACGATTACGGGATACTCGCATCGGCAAAGATTCGAATTGCTACTACTCTCATACAGGCTGCTCCCAGCTGTAATGATCAGCGCTCGAAAGAGGCAATTGAGTATATCAAGGGTGCGTTTAAACAGTTTGAGCTGAATACTGAAGTTACCCTGCTCAACGGAAACAAAATAACGGTAAGAGATTTTCGAACGACCCTAACCTCTGTATTTGTATTCTTTCTTACCAATAAGGGCAATGTAGGACCCCATTCGGTGCAGATAATAACCGAGGTTCACAAACTATTCAAAAAGTATCTTGACACATGGGCAGGGGTAAACATGCTTTGCGAGCATTTCTTCGACGACGTATGTACGCATATTTCATCGCTTAAGTATGGAATTTACTATCCAAAAGAAGAGCACAAATCGGGGTCCAGACGAGATATTAATGACAATTGGGCTATTAGTCCAGTTTTTGCCTTTAATGTCGAAATACCCGAGCGCAAAACGGTAGCTATCGAAGGAAAGAAACGCGAGGTTTACCATATGGGGTTTCCCGAGTTTAAGAAGGGGGTACGCTGGACAACGGTTGCATCCGAACGTCTGGGATTCACTCACGGACAAAGCTATCCCTGCTACATCCAACAGCATGCCATAAAGCGGCTGGTGGAGCGTATCGGCATTTTCTCCGAATCGGTAACCGTTTTTCAGGCTTGCTTAAGCATGGAGCACAGTAAAGTGCTGCGCATTCCGGGCAGCGATGCCTACTACTTCGAATTTAAAATTATGGACATTAAGCTGGGATACCTTGTTGCTTCGCTGATTGACGGTATTCTGGTAGTAAAGACATTTATATTTGTTACGCAGAGCGGTTCGCCCGAGGGCAAGCGTATTGAAACCGCCACCGGCATCAAAAGGGCTGATAAGGATTATATAGGGATGGGGACGCTAAAGGGATTCCTGTCGGAAGATGTTGCGACAAATCCTAAAATGGCGCTTCTGCTCGAGAAAGTTGGCTGCACCGACCTGCTCAGGGCTTACGATGTTTTCTCGCAAAAGGTCAACATCAAGGGGATGCAGTCTACCGGCAGAATAATTACGCAATTCCTCGAGAAAACTTGGGCATACAGCAACCTCGAATCGATAGAAAGCTACAGCTCCGATTTCTTGGCAATTGTTCCAGCTTTGCCACCCGAGCCTATGCCCGAACCAATAGCGGTGGTGAAAGAGGATGTTGTGGAAGCAGCGGAACAAGAAGAAGACGTAGCACCTGTTGCCGAAGCCTCAGCCCCAAAGCCAAGAAGCTGGAAAATGTTGATTGTGGGAATAATACTATTGCCATTAACTCTTCCGTTGGTGCTGTTTTTAAATCTGCTAGCATGGATTTTGGAAGGCTTGATGTCGAAAAAAAACAGGAATAACGCCGGCAATAATGGATAATAGACAACAGCAGTAGAGGGGTTGTGCAAAATTTGCAAGACCTGCTGCGGCATTGCGGACGTTTAAGAATTGCTTAGAACCAGCGTAGGCCATCCTGCGCTTTTCCCCCCAGCGCGCGGCGATTTTCTGCGCTGGAAGTCATGGCGAATGAATATTCAGAATTATTCGAGCGGCAGCTGCGCGGCCTTTCCTTGCACACGAAAAGAGATCTTGGCCGTTTGGTTTAGTTACTCCCTGCGGTCGGTCACCCAACTTAGTGCAGCGATGTATTGAGCGTAGCGAATAAAACACCTTGCCACTTGCTGGTGGTTACTCGCAAATGCTCGTGAGGGCTGCGCCGTTCGGCAACGACACCGCGCACAAGGGACTTTCACCCTCTGGAAGTGTTCCTAAAACACTTCCGGTTAAAGAACTTTTACTATATTTATCATTCGAGGCATACGCAGCGTGTTTATCCTATTTTGGCAGATGATGTTTTGGTAAGTTCAACGCTTTTAAGTAGCTTTATAACGAGGGACAAGAAACTAGTTTCAAACTCCCAACCGCAACCAACTAGCAAACGTTTGCGTTCATTATGTAAGACGGTTGCTTAGCCTAAGCATTGAATGTAAATACATTTGACAGAAGACAAAATTGCAAAACATTAAATTGAATTTTATTATTAACTTTGTTGCATTAACAGAAAAAGCGCACATTAAAACAAATGATATAATGCTTGAAAATATAGGATATATTGCACCAGAAATAAAAGAAATAGAATTTTTTCATAAAGAAATCTATAAGATTTTAGGTGAAAAAGTCACTGATTTGTTGAAAATAATTGGAGCTTGTTTTTGCACAATGGATGATAAAAATGGAGAATCAATTGGATTATTTGTAGCTTTGCCAAATAAATTTTTATATATCGCTGGGGTACCAGAAAAAGAACATATGATATGTGAAGAATTTCCGTTTAATAAAATCTCAGGATTTACTACAAAGGCTGATAAGAAGAAAGTTCATTCAATAATTTTTCAAATCTATAACCAACAAGTTATTGTTAGGGGTTTCGATGGGAGAATCCCCGATATCTTTATAAATAATTTAAAGGAAAGCAGAATTCTATTATTTGAGTTAATTTCAAATTGATTGCTTCTCTGGAATGAAATGCAAAACAATAACGAAAAGCCAATCGAATAGGCTGCCCAGCCAGCTAAGCTGACGGGGAGAGCCTCTCACGCAACAAACTTAAGGGGCTACTCTTCCTTTATAATTTTTCTTACTGGAATTTGCGGGGGCTTCGCCGCAGGGCCACTTCTCAGCGCACAAGGGACTTTCACCCTCTGGCCTTGCTCTCCATCTCTTCATTTTAAAGAACTTTTATTATATTTACCATTCAAAGCGCAAGCGGGGGTTGGCTTACGAGGGAAGATGTTGCAGATTCAGTAATTTCTATTATTCTCGGGTGTATTAACTACACTGCAGTTCAAACCATGGAAACAGAAGGAATTAGTTTAAGAAACAACAATAGACAACAACTTAAAGGGCAAAAAAAATGGAGACCAGTAACCATTTGAAAAACGGGGCGTAATCTGAAAAGCCAAATGAGTAGGAAATTTTATTAAAAAAACCAATAAAGATGAAAAAGTTAGTATTAATCTTGATTATTTTAATGCCGTCTATCTCGATTTTCGGCCAGACGACAAAGGGAAATTTTGTATTATCAGGAGCTACAGGACTCCAATTTATCAGTAGTAATGTAAAAACTGTTTATGATGGAAAAACTGTATCAGAATACGATGTAAATTCATTTTCTTTTTCACCATCTTTTGGATATTTTGTAATAGATAATTTAGCCATTGGGTTGTCTAGTAAGCAAGATTCAACTCACAAATGCAACTTGGGTTAACTGATTATATGTTAAGAGGGGAGAGATAAACCCTAGCCTTTTTCTAGGCCGACTGTTAAGAATATCTTCGACCCACTGAACCTGCTCTTGTGTTATCGTTTTAAAGTCCGTTTTCTTCGGGAAATACTGCCTTACCAAGCGGTTTGCATTCTCGTTAGCGCCGCGCTCCCAGCTGTGGTATGGCCGTGCAAAGTAAAAATTTATTTGCAACTTTTCGGCAATAACCTGATGTGCTGCAAACTCCTTTCCATTA
>NZ_FMYP01000124.1 GCF_900096565.1 Williamwhitmania taraxaci | reverse complement strand
TAGCTCGTCCCTGTTGCTTTCAGCTGTCGGACATAGTAATTTACCGTATTGCGGTGTATGGCTAAACTTGAAGAACAGCTGCGGTTGCTTTCTCCTTTGATTTTTAACTGAATTAATTGTCGTACATCCATGATATCTATCTTCTTTGCGGCCATATCCCTGATTTAAGTTTCAGCGATAAGATAGAAATCATTCCTTTCAATGGCTCAATGGCGCAATTTGCGTCGAAACGGGTGGCGCAACTTCGACCGAAACAATAGCCTAAATGCACCTAAAAAAGTGGCACAACTTCGACCGAAACGCCTGGCACAACTTGAACCGAAATGGGTGGCACAACTTCGACCGTTTTATCTAGAAATAGATACTGAGTGAAATTGCAAGAAAATCTGGCTTAATTTTTCTGGTAAATTCAATCAAATCGTGGATTGGTGTATTTGCTCCAAGAAAATAGGAATTCCAACCGTTCATTTCAAAAACATCGCTAATCATCTTAATTCCTATTTGATGGAATTCACTCTCAATGCACGCAACAACTACCTTCTTGTTAATCCTTTTTTCCGAAATTACTTTACCGTAAAGCTCATTTAAGATAGCTTCGACAATTGAAGATGCTAAATGCTCAGTGGCTACGCTTATTTTATTGTTTTCCCAGAGCTCGCCTACCTCATACAATGCTTTTTTGATTATATCTTCGTACAGCTCTTGAATAGTTTGCTTTTTGGAATACTCATGAATAAACTCCGAACAAGCTAAACGGTTTCCTGAGATTAGTAATGCGAGAAATTCTTTAGATGCAGCGTGTTCTTTCGGTTCAATCATTGTCTTTTTGTGTAAGATCAAATTATAACCAAGCCAACTATCATCCCAAATATAACGATATTCTTTCACAACTGATCCAATATCGAAAAGGCAGATACTTTTCTTTTATACCACCAATATTCCGCGGCTATGTTTTGGATGGAAAAAATAGTAAAGTCCTGGCTATTGAAACCGGGACTTCGCAAACGCTCATCGTATCAGAATAAAAATACTGGAAACTAAAGTGATAATCAGAATCGCCTTTTTGAAAACAATATCAGGAATAAGGTGGTTTATTCTTTTGCCTATAAATGAACCGATATAAAGGATAGGTATAAACAACAAAACCATTTTAAAAGACTTAAAAGTTAAGATATCCAACAAAATATATCCTACCAATGCAACTACGGATGTGGCTATGCTAAACCACGAAAATATCTCGCGGAATTGCTGATTGTCGACCTTTGCCGAATGCAAGAAAAGTGCCATTGGAGGACCACTAATGGAAATACTCCCGGTTAAGAAACCCAAAAGAGCTCCTGCAATTTTATACGATCTAGTCGTCAGTTTCATTTTGTATTCAACTCCAAGAACGGAAAGGATGGACAATAGAATCAGAAAAATACTTAGGATAACAATCATTAACTCCTCGGGCAGATACTTAAGGAGTATCACCCCAAAAATGGTAAAAGCGGCGCCATAAAGTATCAGCGTATTAAATTGCTTACTGATTAGTTTGCGGTCTTTCTTTTGAAGAACAATAATGGTGGACGAGAATAAATTGCACAAAAGCAATACTGGAATAATTTCCTTTGGAGAGTACCATATCAATAATGGGGGAAGCGATACCAATGCAAAACCGAAGCCGGTGATTCCTTTCACAAGGCTTGCTACAAGCACGATCAGAATTACCCAAAAAAGTTCCATGTTTTTATGAATGAATAGCAACCGTGCTCTACATATAAAACATTGATGGGCTCAAATATAGCCAAAGAAAGCGAAAAAGAAAGCGTGCGCTGATAAGCCTCGGCAACCGACGTGGCGTAACCAGCGCTTCGGAATTATCACCCTCTTCGGTACTCTCACTACGCACAAATTGCCTCCCGAAGTCCTATTGGCACCTTGTCCCGAAAACAACATTCAGGATTAAGCAAGCTTCTTACAATTCTTCGTTAGTTGTTGGTTTGGCTTTTGAACTTTTTTTGTGAGTGGTATTACGTTTCGAAAACCAACTCCCTGTCTTTTTAAACCACGCGCTCATAGACTTACCGCTATCTTCTTGTTCTGGATCGTCCTGGCCACCAAGTAGCAGTGCAACTGGTTTAAGGTCGTCGTATTCCTCACACACAACCTTAAGCATTGCAACAAACGGTAAAAACAAAATCATTCCAACTACACCCCATACAACCGCGCCAATGATCAGGCTAAGTATGGACGCCAAGGCGTTAATTTTTAAGGTACCGCCCACAATCTTTGGCGTGAGAAAGTTATCCGAAATTAGCTGAACTGCCCAAAACAGTAAACCCACCGATACCATCATCCATCCGGAATTATTCGTCGCAAAAGCATATAAAATAGGAATAATAGCACCGGAAATGGTTCCAATATATGGGATGATGGACAACGTAGCACCTAGAAAGCCAAAAAGGAAGGGATTATCGATGCCAATAATCCAGAGACCAATACTATTGGCCAATCCAATTAAAATGGTGGTAAGTAACATTCCCAACAAGTAATCCTGTCCGACATGCTGAACGGATTTAAACATTTTCAGAACTTGTTCTTTTTTCTCTACAGGAAAAAATCCAACGAAAGCCTCGGTTAACCCTTTCCGGTAAATTAAGATTAGGAAAGTAAATACCACTGCGCCCAGCAGCCCGCTGAGAAAACTTGCAGTGCTATTAATTGAGTTCATTACCAACGAACCCGTCGATTCGCTGAGCCAACCCTTCATCCGGCCAAACAGTTCGTTTTTCTCCAAATGAATAAAACCCACATGCTTGTCGATATACAGAGTAACATCCGCAAAGGCAAGGATGATTTTATCCTGAAAATTTGCGAACTCATTGGATAGCTCTACTATTTGGCTCGAAAAGAAGGAAATTACAGCACCTACCATTAAAACAACTACGAAGATGGATAGGAAAGCAGCGAGTATTCTCTTTACTCCCCACTTCTCAAACTTTCGTGCCAGCGGAAATAGTATGAACGACATAAGCAAAGCGATGCCCAACGGAATAAGAATCGACTTGGCCAATACCAGTATTGCAAAGATCGCAATTACCGTGGCTATCACATAAAACAATTTTTGAAAAGATATTTTCATCTGAAATAAGTTTTAAAAACCATTATATACATCCGATTAACGCTACTGTTGCAATAGATTTGGTGTTGGTGCTATTGTGTATACACAGCCGATAACGTTCAACCCCGCAATATAGTAAAACCTACAGCTATTCGCCTCACTCATGAGCCCATTGAAGTTCTCGCGCTGGGCACTTCGTGCCGCTTAAAGTCCTATTTATTAGGCTGTGATATTTTTAAATCTTCCAATATTTTATTTATCTTAAATCCAATTCTTTCAATTTCAGATACATACTTATCAGTATCCTCAGAAATGGCCTTTAAAATTATCTCGTTATGTTGAATTCTTAAATCGCAATATTTCAAAAGTAAAGTATTTTGGTCTTTCAGTATTTTCGGTAAATTTTCAATTGAGTTTAATCCTTCTACTATCCTTTTGTTCTCTTTCCACATTACAATCCCTTTGCTAAATTCCTTAATCAAATAATCAGGTGTTTGAGTATCGATAACATTAAAAACTGCTACAGATTTATTCTCATTATCTACAAATTTCGCTACCTCTTTGTCATAGGCTATAGCATCAAAGTTTGGTTGAGTATTGGATAAATCACCAGCAATAAAAGCAGTTAAGGCAATTATCAACAACGCAATTGCACCTACTCCAGCTGCTTTCCATCCAGAATAAAATTCGCCACCAGATTCCTTATGATTTTTTAAACTTTCGCCCTGAATTCTCTCAACAATTAGGTATATAATTCCTGTATAAATTAAGGGAATCAAAGCATTTGGTATTTTATCAACGATCTCTTCTGGGATCGAAAATATGCCAGCAAAAATCAATATGGTTGAAACTATTCCAATTAATAGCGATTTTCGTGCATTATGAGGTTGTCCTAATGTCTCATAATTTTTCTTAACCAAATATCCTGCTGCAAGTGGTCCGCCAAAGTATGTTGCAATCGTTATTGTTCTTTGAGAATAATACTTTTTTGTTTCTTCCATTTTATGTCTTAATCTACAAGGTTTAAAATTGGTTTGTTTCGTATAGAGTCCCTCTACTAGAATTAGCGATAACTGTTTATCTATCACTAAAACATACACACCCACAATAGATATGTATAGTGTGGTTTTATACAGTATAATACTCAAATCTAACTTATTTCCCGTTTCGTTGTATCGGGTTATCCCAATTATTTTAGCGGAAGTGTAAACAAGCGGTTGCGTACAGACATATGCATTGGGACTTCTCGCTGGGCACTTCGTGCCGCTTAAAGGCCTATTTATAGGGGAAATTTGATTTGTTTGTATCGTCCATTTCAATCTCACTTAATAGCAATTCTAATAATGGTAACATTTTCTGCAATCCACCCACATTTATTATTACATTCCATACCTCCTCAAACTTTTTCCAACCTCCAGTATAAAAAAGGTGTTTCATCTGATGTTTAAATGAATCGTGAGAAAATGAAGCTTTAAAAACATTATTCCATTTATAGAACTCTTTATATGACCACCAATAACCATTTTCTAATTCCAACGCTGACAATCCGTGTGTTTCATAAACAACGTGTCTGGTATCATATCCTAAATTCAAGTAACAAATGCAACTTATAGGATTGATTGGAGAGAAAGGAATTGCATTTTTTCAGAACAGGAAGATGAGAATTACTCACCTTCGCTGCTCCGATGGAAAAAATGTGGTTCTTTACCCCCTAAGTCCTCTAAAAATAAGTTGTAATGGCGCACATCAACCAAGAGCAAAGGTATGTAATTACCCTCATGCTACAGCAAGGCAAGCTACAAAAAGAAATAGCCCTGTTTATCAACCGAAGCCCTTCCGTGATATCCCGGGAGATTCGCAGGAACAGGGATGCCAAAACGGGCATTTACGAGAGCAACGTGGCGCAGCGTGCCTACGAG
>NZ_FMYP01000123.1 GCF_900096565.1 Williamwhitmania taraxaci | reverse complement strand
TGCATGATCTTAAATTCTTCTGATTCCATCTTTTCTCTTTTCTAATACAAGTGTAACACTTTTTTGTAGTAGACAGAGTTTAGTTTACATACTCACATTCTGCTCCTTTTGACAAAGAGAATCAATCATATCAGGTGTGCCGTTTGCTTCTTTATTCAGAAAACGAATGCAATTTCCTAAAACATCAAAATAAATTCTTTTCTCTTTTACATTTACCATTTCATTTGATTGCTCTGGATTTAGTGAGGTTCTTTCACTGCTTCTTTCAACTGAATAAATAAAAAATATAGAGTCATTTTCATAATAGCATTCGGTTTCCAGTTTGTATGAACTATAATCACTTATAATGCTAGTGCTAATTACTGCTATTTTAATTTTATTGGCATCGTAATAATAGGTTATAGTCTTTTTTAGAGTTCTATCTTCTTCTTCATTATGTTCAAAGGACTCCCACGTTATATCTTGTGCTTGCGTGGTGTAGTTCTCTTTTTCCATTAGTGTTTTTTGATACATCTCTCTAATCTCATTTATTCGATTAGTTACATCTTGTCCTTTTAAGTTCACTGCTAGAATTAAGAAAACGAATACAATATTTATTCTCATATAGCTTTATTTTTTATTTACTATTTCTGTTGCGGCTTCGCTTGTAAAACCAAAATGCATCGCATCAATCTTTGAATTAAACGTTCCTCCCCATTGGATTCTTTCATCCGCATCCAAGAAAGCATTGATTAAATCAAGTTCTACACCACAAAAGCCATCTTGCAATAGAACATTCCCAAAACCAATTGAACCTATTCCGCTTTTTAATTTTGTTGCAAAAACTGATAAACTACTACATAGTTTTTTCATATCGGTATCAAAGGATGTTATTTCTGTTTGAATGGTATTGAAATCACTGATATTTATCAATGGAAGATTATTAACTATAGCGATGCTAGTATCTTTCATGCTATAATTAACAGATAGAAGCCAACTGTGTATTTGGGTAAGGAAAGTATTTAATTCATCAACCTGCTCTTTAGCTTCAGTGCTAAATAGGATTGTGTTTTTATAATCAGGAATGAATTTCGCCAGATTATCGATTTGTTTTGCATATTTATCAATTCGGTCAATTAACAAAGCATTTTCAGATGTTGTAATTTGTTCCTCTGCTTTCTTATATGTTGCGAAGATGTCAGCTATTGTATTGTTTATACTCTCTAATGAATTGATTTTAATATTACTTGTGTCATTGTTATAATTCTCAATGCCTTTGTATTTATTTACAAGTTCATCTATAGTTGTGTTTTGATAAATAGTCATAAAATTATCGTTAGCATTTTTTATCTGACTTACTGTTTTACTCTCTCCTAAATCAAATCCTGTTGACTTTTTTATGTAGAACCTCACATAAGCATTGCTCTTTAGTATTTGAGGATTCTTTTTTACATAAAAATCAATTGCCATGCCAAATCCGTGTTCACTTACCTTACCACTACCATTGGGGTCATTCATAGTTCTCATGACTAACGTTCCCATTTGATTTTTATACTTCGAAGTCAAAGTTGTGTAAACTCCTTTTGTGGTTAATGAAGTTTTAACTGATTCTAAAACTTTTGCGAATTCATTATGAACAAGCACCTGTTTACCAAAAAAATCAACACGTTTTGTATTTTCTTTTATATAATCAAAAGGACTTCCTGCCTTTTCTACACCTGCATAACTCATGTAAATTTCTCGATAACGAGTGTAATCATCAAGTGTTTTTGGATAAACATACCCTTGTATATCTTTATTAGCGACCCATTCCAAATGAGCACCAGTTAATATAGTAAAAATAGTATCACAACCAGTCGTAAACACATTTAAACTATCGCCGACAAATGTCTCATAAGCCCAGTCATTAAAATCTTGCCAGTTTGTTATGCTGCTATCTGCATTTGTCAATGCCAAACTGAGGTTGAAAGGTCCATTTTCGTAAACCAATGAATCCTTGTTTTTATCTCCAAAATAACCGTTCCAAGCAAACTCACCTGCAGCTGTGGCTTCTTTCTCTGCCTCATATAATTTCTGCCCATTTTTGTCAAAGACAAACATTTTAGTTAAAAAATCTTCCTCGGAATATCTTTCCAATAAAACTTTTGTTGAATCTCCAAGCTTGTATTTAAGTTTCATTTCTCCAATGCCCGGAGCAAACTCAACGTTCATTTCTGAAATGGAAATTTCAAACTTTCCGGTATCACTTGATGCAATCATCGCTGCCTCCTTCTCATCCTGCGCCCAAGCAAACAACATCGTTTTGGGGTCATGAATCAAATCCCATTGGTGCTTCCACAGGTCGGTGGTGCCGGTGTAGTCCATTAGGTTTTTGGTGGTGCCCTGCGCGGCAATAAAGTTCTCGGGGCTAAAGGGGTGGCGGAGGTTAAAGGCACCATGGCCCAGCTCGTGGGCTACAATGTGGGGGTTGGGGTTGTCGTAAATAAAGCCCACCTGCTTCTGCAGCGGCATATACCCGGCAATATCGCCGGTTTTCCCCTTCACGTTGGCCACAAAGAAGAGGTAGAGGGCATCGTTTTCGAGGTTGTCAATCTCCTTGAACTTGCTGATAATGGCTTTTTGGTCGGAGTTATTGAACTATTTCAAAGAACGTTTTGTTAAAAATAGCATTTTTTTTCAAGTAATTAGCAGTTCGACTTATGCTGCACGCCTAAGGCGAATATATTCTTTCAGACTTTTGCCTGATTTACCTTGTTATTCTTGCCTTTTCAGGCAATGTTCGTAGGCGCAGCCTACTGTTGATAGCCCGACGGCGGTGCAACCGCCGCCGAACCTAATGATTTTTGTTATTTACTTACAGCCTCGGCTTAACAGGGATTGTTTCTACTCAAAATAAACCCTTATATTTCCTTCTTTCTGACTTTCTTCGGTGATTCTTTGTATTAATTCCGTTTTTTCTTCTTCTGTTATTTCTTCTTTGTCATAGGGTGACTCCCACTTCTTGATAGATTTTATATCAGCGTAAAAAGCTGGGGTCAATGTGGCTTCTCCCATTATAAGTATTTTTTTATCTCCTTTCTCAACAAGCATTTTTGAAGGAGTAAGTATTGAATATTGTAATTCCATCTTTTAATTTTTTGGTATTATAGTTTCAATCAATGTCTCAGGGTCAATTGCTGTGATTTTCGTAACTTTTGGATTTGCTTGTAGTTTAATTAACTCTACATTTTCCCAAATGTTATTATCTCTTAAAGTTTTACCAACAACAGCTTTTACTTCACCGGATACTTGTTTTGCATATTGAGCAGAAGCTTGTTCCCACCACATAGGGTCATCTCCAAATTTAGGGGCTTTAATCCCCATCTTTTCTATTTGACCTTCTAATGTGATACCACCTTTGTTTTTAGCAACTTCAAGAGCTTTCTCCCATCCTCCAATACCATTAGTATTGCCAGACCAGAAAAACGCAGCATTGGGTTCTGTTTTTAAAAGATGTGATATTTCGGCAATATCTTTTCGTATTTCCCTGAATACCGTTTTTCCATCATCCGCCTTATCAAGCACACAATATCCTTTTGCCCCGCCTTTCTTCTCAATTTCGTAAACCGCTTCAAAAACATGCTCGCTTTCGGTGAATGTAAGGGTTCCGTCAATATCAATTTTGGCAATGGTAGTATGATTGGTGTTTCCTATCTTTTTCAGCTTAACACCAGTAACACCTCCGCCCATGTTATCAAGCTTAACCCCAAATTCATCTATTTTTGAGACATCAATCTTGTTGTAAGCCTTTTGTAATGCTTTTGCATAATCTGTACTGTTCTTACCAACTGTTTCGGCTAATTCTTTAGCCTTTTTTGCACTACCAAAACCAAAGAACATACTTGCAATGGCAACTCCATCTTTTCCGGCTTCATGTTTAACTACAGTTGCATGACTGTTTGTGTAAACATCAACCTTGTCTTTTACCATCTTAATTGGCATATTCTTTATGTCCTCCCAACTGAGAGAAGTTAAAGATTGCCAAAGATTTGCCCTTACTTCTTTATCAAAAGCAACATCTAAAGCAAGTGTTATAAGTTCAGGTATGCTTTTTATTTCTTCAAACGCACCATCTCCTACGCCAGCCATTAAAGGCTCTAAATTTACAGGACTTCTTTTATAAGCTTCCTCTTTACCAGAACTTTGATTCCATGTTTGCTGCGGAACTTCCATTTTGTCGCAAATGGTTTTTGTCCACGTTTTGGCTGCAACTACACCTTTAACAGCAGAGTTAAACAACGCTTGCATTTGCTCCCCGCCCGATTTCGCATAAACAAGGGCTTTCCCGGCATACACTTTGCTTAAACCTACTATTTCATCAACGGTGGTTTCCTGAACTGGCTCTCCCGATGCAGTAACCGATGGTATTACAATTGCCCCGGCTTTATAATGGTGGCAGATAATTATTTTCTTTCCATTCTCGTCAAAATGTACAGCTATGTTTATATCGGCATTAGAGTTTTCCGGCTGGTTTGGCGATACCATTGGTATTTCCGAATTAGTTACCATTGGGTAACCTGTATAGCTGTAATCTATTGTTACTCCATTATCTCCAGCAAATAACGATACCCATTCTTTAACATCGTTCGGATTTAATTCTGATGCAGAACTAATGCCAAGTTCTTCGTAAGTAAGTTCAAGACAATTCTCATCGTTAAATACTGGGCTGCTCTGTAAAAACTCAAGAAAACTGGCTACTTCTTCGCTAACATTTTCTTCTTCTAAATCTGCCCAATTATCTTCATAGCTGCCGATTTGCGAGATTTTTTGTTCTGAAACTTTCTTGCAGATATAAAACTCAACATCGCCAATGGGGGCATTGCCTTCGTTAACCAATTGGCATCCAATTACAGGTATAAGTACTGTGTTTGGGTATTCTTTTAAAATATCCAAACATTCCTGTTCAACTATACTCTTAATGTCTGCAACATCTTTTTCTTCCGTATGGGTAAATAATTCTAAAACAACAAAAACAGGCTCATCGCTTTCTTTCAGGTATTCCGTTAAAAGATTGTTTACTTGATTAATTGCCTCTGTCGAGAAATTCTCAGCTACTTTATTATTGTCATAAGTGAATTTGTAATTCGTTCTTGCCGTTCCTGTTTTACCATTAAATTCATCAATATACTGCCTAACAAGTTTCCATCGGTCAATGATATAAGCCCCCTCACTCTCATCCTTACCCCATGCAAACAATATCTTCTCAGGGTCATGAATTAAGTCCCACTGGTGCTTCCACAGGTCGGTGCTGCCGGAGTAATCCATCAGGTTTTTGGTGGTGCCCTGCGCGGCAATAAAGCTTTCGGGGCTAAAGGG